>JAPKZJ010000034.1 GCA_026393855.1 Candidatus Aminicenantes bacterium | reverse complement strand
CTCGATAAAAAATCGGGAAGAATAATTTTACCTTCTTCGTCTAATGAGTGTGGTGAGAGGTTTCGCCTCCACCCGCATTTCCGCTACGGAGGAGAAATTCATGAAGAAAGCGATGATCGCACTGCTGGCCGTGGCCCTGACCGGGCTTGTGGCCTACGCCGCCGCCAACATCAACGGCGCTTGGGACTTCACCATGACGACCCAGCGCGGCGAAACGAAGTCCGTCGTCACGTTCGTCCAGACCGGCGAGAAGCTGGCCGTGACCGTGAACGGCGTCGGGCGCGACGGTCAGCCCACGGAGACCAAGGGCGAGGGCACGATCAAGGGCAACGACGTGACCTGGAAGATCGTCCGCGAGACCCAGCGCGGCACGTTCGAATCGACCTACAAGGGCACCCTCGTCGACGACAACAACATGAAGGGCACAATGGAGTTCGGCGGCGGCCAGGGCAACCCCCCGGGCGGCGGCCAGATGACCCCCCCCGAGTGGAAGGCCGTCCGCAAGGCCAAATAAGGCAAATCCCCTCCTTGTTCAATTCCTAACCCTTTTCCCCCCTGCTCCGCTCCTCCCCGGGGGCGGGCAGGGGGCCTTTCTCTCCCCTGATCCCGACTCCCCCGGCCTGTTCCCTTGGACCCCGTTCCGCAGTATAATAGCGCCTCACCGAGGCCGGGGGGCGGGCGTTATTCCCTCTCTTTAAATAGATTCCGGCGAATGGAAGGGTCCGGGCGGTTTTGCGCCGCTCAAGGGAAAAGCCGGGATTCTGGAAGATTTCGCCGTCGCCTGCGTCTAATAAATGACGGAGGCGGAAAGCGTTGCATCTCAATGGACGACAGAACGCTGGTCGAAAGCGCTCGCCAGGGAGATCGGAGCGCTTTCGAGACCCTCGTCAAGAAGTATGAGACCAAAGTGTACCATCTAGCTTTCAGCTTTGTGCGCGACCCGGCCACGGCCGAGGATCTGGCCCAGGACGTCTTCGTCAAGGCCTATCTCCACCTGGCCGATTTTCGCTTTGATTCCGAGTTCGGGACCTGGCTTTACCGGGTCGCCGTCAATCATGTCAAAGACCACCTCCGCAAGATCGTCCGCCGCAAGGAAGTGGCCCTGGATGAGGTCGAGGAAAGCCGGTTCGCCAGCGCCGACCCCGTCCGCGGCCGGGAAGAGGCCGGGGAGACCGAGCGGCGCCGCGCCGCCGTGCACCGGGCGCTCGATACCCTGCCGCCCAAGTACAACGTCATTCTGACCCTGCGGGACGTCCGCGGGCTGTCCTACGAGGAGATCGCCCAGAGCCTCAAGATCTCCCCGGGAACCGTCGATTCGCGGCTGCACCGAGCTCGCCGGATGCTGCGAAAAAAAATGGCCCCGATCCTGGAACGGGAAGGATTCGGAGTCGAGGGAGGGGAAGCATGAACTGCCGAAGCACCGAACGGTGGATTCTGGAATCCCTGGACCGCGACCTGGCCCCCGGCCCGCGCCGGGACCTGGAGGCGCACCTCCAAACCTGTCCGGCCTGCCGGGCCCGGCGGGCTGAGTTCGTCGCCCTGCGCGACGACCTGGGCCGGCTGCCGATGCCGGCCCTGCGGCCGGGCTTCGCCGGCCGGGTCGGGGCTCGCATCGAGGCCCTGGCCAATCCCGCCGCGGCGGCTCCGGCCGCCCTGTGGCGGACCTGGTGCCTGCGGGCCATCCCCGTGTCGTTGTTCCTGATCGGCCTGTTCGTCGGCGGGCTGGTGTTCCTCCCGGGCGCCAACGCCGGGTTGAGCCAGACCGAAGCCCTGCTGCTGAACGAAACGTCCCGCCTGAACGAAACGTCGGCCTTTTTCGACGAGACCAAGAAGCCTGAAGAAAACACCATGTCGATCCTCTTTGCCGCCTCCGAGACGACGGCCCAACGGAGACCCCGGCCATGAGCAAACCGCGCGTTTGGATCGTTCTGTCCTTCCTCCTTGTCTTTGCGGCCGGGATCGTCGCCGGGATCTTCGGCCACAACTGGTTCGCGGCCAAGAAGCCCGACGCCCGGCGAAGCTCCGCGGGCGGGCCGCCGACCATGGAGTCCTGGGCCAAGGAGATCGGCCTCAGCCCCGAGCAGCAGGCCCGCCTGCGCGAGGTCTTCAAGGCCAATGACGCGCGCATGCGGGCCGACGCCCGGCTCAAGGAATTGCGTACCGACACGTTCAAGCGCTACGGCGAGCTCCGCAGCCAGCTCCAGTCCGAGATCGATGCCGTCCTGACCCCCGAACAGAAGGTCAAGATGGACGCCATGATCAAGAAGCATGAGGAAGAGCGGCGGCGGGCCAACGCCTCCAGCCGTCGCGACCAACCCCCGTCCTCCGACTCCGGCCGCGGCGGCCGCAACGGAGGCCCCGACCGCGCCCCCCGGCTCGGTCCCGGGCCCGACGGCCCCAATATCCGAAATCAGCGAACGGATTTCCGACCTCCGTTCCATGAATATTATTCCAAAGGAGTGAACGAATGAAAAAGAAGACGATCTTCGGATTGATCGCCATCCTGGCGGTCGCCCTTGTAGTTTTCTTCGTCTTCATCAAGAAAGGCAAGGCCGACCAACCCAAGTACCGGACGGAAGTCCTAGCCAAGGGCGACGTCGAGGCCTTGGTCACCACCTCGGGCACCATCAACCCCGTCGACATCGTCGATGTCGGCAGCCAGGTGTCGGGCAAGATCACTAAGCTTTACGCCGATTACAATTCCAAGGTCACCGCCGGCCAGCTGATGGCCGAGCTCGACCAGGCGATTCAGCAGGCCAAGGTCGAGTCCAACCAGGCCAACTACCAGAGCTCCCTGGCCTCGCTCGAACAGGCCAAGGTCACCCTGGAGAACGCCAAGAAGAAGCAGGATCGGACCCAGGACCTCTTCCAGAGGAACCTCGTCTCCTTCGAGGAGAAGGAAACGGCCGACGCCAACTTCGTCAACGCCCGCGTCGGCGTCCAGACGGCGGATGCCCGCGTCTCCCAGGCCAAGTCGACCCTCGACCAGAGCAAGGTCGATCTGTCATACTGCATCATCCGCTCGCCCATCAACGGCACGGTCATCGACCGGCCGGTCAATGTGGGCCAGACCGTGGCCGCCAGCATGACGGCGCCCGTCCTGTTCAAGGTGGCGTCCGACCTGACCAAGATGAAAGTCCAGTGCGCGGTCGACGAGGCCGATATCGGCAAGGTCAAGGAAGGCCAGAAGGTTCGCTTCACGGTCGACGCCTTCCAGGGCGAGACCTTCACCGGCATCATCCTGCAGGTCCGCTATGCGGCCGTGACGACCCAGAACGTCGTCACCTACGCCACCATCGTCGACGCCCCCAACCCCGACGTCAAGCTGCGGCCGGGCATGACCGCGACCGTGAGCATCATCACGGGCGAGGCGCGCGGCACGCTCCGCATCCCGAATGCAGCGATGCGCTTCACTCCGGCCCTGCCCCAGGAAGAGCTGCAGAAGCTTCTGGCGACGCTGCGGCCCCAGGGCCAGCGCGGCGGCCAGCCGGGAGAAGCCGCGGCGGCGGGCCAGGTCGGCCAGAAGCCGGACGGCGCCCAGACGGCCCCGGCGGGCCAGACCGGCGCTCAGGCCACCGGCCAGGTCGGCCAGCGCCAGGGCGGCCAGCGGGGCAATTTCGACCCGAGCACCCTGACCCCCGAACAGCTCCAGCGCTTCCAGCAGATGCGCGCCGCGGGCGGCTCCCGCCGGCAGGGCGGGACGGTCTGGGTCCTGGACGAACTGGGCCAGATCAAGCCCTACATGGTCCGCACCGGCATCACCGACAACACCTATTCGGAGATCACCCGCAGTGAGCTTAAGGAAGGGATGAAGATCATCCTCGGCCTGGAAGCCGCCAAGGGCGCCACCACCGCGACCCCCGCGAACCAGCAGGGCCAGCGCGGCCCCGGCGGCAACATGATGTTCATGGGCCGGTAAGCCGGCTTTTGCGGCAAAGGCTTTTGCTATGGACAAGATAATCATCCAACTGGAGAATCTGACTAAAACCTACCATGTTGGGGAGACGGAGGTCCGCGCCCTGCGCGGCGTGACTTACTCGGTCAAGGAAGGCGACTTCGTCGCCATCATGGGCGCCTCGGGCTCCGGCAAGTCGACGATGATGAACATCATCGGCTGCCTGGATAAGCCGTCGACCGGCACATACCTCCTGGACGGCGTGGATATCGCCAAGCTCGACCGCAACCAGCTGGCCACCATCCGCAACCAGAAGATCGGGTTCGTTTTCCAATCGTTCAATCTGCTGTCGCGGACGACGGCCCTGGAAAACGCCGAGCTGCCCCTCCTCTACTCCAACGTGCCCGGCAGGGAAAGGGCCCAGCGGGCCATGGAAGCCCTGGCCCTGGTCGGCCTCAAAGGCCGCGAAACCCACAAGACCAACCAGCTTTCCGGCGGCGAGCAGCAGCGGGTGGCCATCGCCCGGGCCCTGCTCAACAACCCCCAGATCATCCTGGCCGATGAGCCGACCGGCAACCTGGACAGCAAAACCAGCGACGAGATCATGGGCATCTTCAAGGATCTCAACAACAAGAAGGGCATTTCCATCATCATGGTCACCCACGAGATGGATATCGGCATGTGCGCCAAGCGGCGCATCCACATGAAGGACGGCCTGATCGTCCGGGAAGAGGTGAACGCATGAAGACCTTCACATTGATGCTGCGCATATTGCGCGTCTCGCTGCGGGCCCTGGCCCGCAACAAGATGCGGACCTTTTTGACCTGCCTGGGCATCATCATCGGCGTCGGCGCCGTCATCGCCATGGTCTCCATTGGGGCCGGGGCCAAGGCCGCCGTCGAGAGCCGCTTCGCCAGCATGGGCACCAATCTATTGTTCGTCGGGCCGGGCAACCGCAACGTCGGCGGCGTCCGGACCGGCTTCGGCGGCTGGAATACCCTGACCGTCGAGGACGCGGAGGCTCTGCGCAACCTCTCGGCCGTCGAATCCATATCGCCTTCCGTCAGCGCCCGGGCCCAGGTCGTGTATGCCGCCAAGAACTGGAACACCTCCGTCCAGGGCAACGGCGAGAGCTACACCGAGGTCCGCAAGTGGGAGATGGAGTCCGGCGTCTTCTTCGACGAAAGCCAGGTCAAGGGCGCGGCCAAGGTCTGCGTCCTGGGCGCCGACGTCAAAACCAACCTATTCGAAGGCGAGGATCCCCTGGGCAAGACCATCCGGATCAAGCGGGTCCCCTTCGTCGTCATCGGCGTCTTCAAGAGCAAGGGCCAGTCCGGCGGGTTCGGCAGCCGCGACGACATCATCTCCATCCCCTATACGACCTGCATGAAGCGCATCCAGAAGGCCGAGTTCGTAGGCTCCATCGACGTCTCGGCGGTGTCCGCGACCCGAACGGCCGAGGCCAAACAGCAGATCGAAGAGCTGCTGCGGGAGCGCCACCGCATCGCCCCCGGCGCCGCGGACGACTTCAGCGTCGCCGACATGGCCGAGATCGCCGAGGGCGCGGCCGACGCGACCAACATTCTAACCATCCTACTGGGCTCGATCGCCTCCATCTCCCTGCTGGTGGGCGGCATCGGCATCATGAACATCATGCTGGTGTCCGTGACCGAGCGCATCCGCGAGATCGGCATCCGCATGTCGATCGGGGCCAAGGCCCGGGACATCCTGCTCCAATTCCTGTCCGAGGCCGTCGTCTTGAGCCTGCTGGGCGGAATCCTGGGCATCATCCTGGGCGTCGGGATTTCCAAGCTCCTCAAGTTCATCCCCCTCTTCGCTTCGCTCACCACGGTCGTCTCGCCCGGATCGGTGCTGCTGGCCTTCTTCTTCTCGGCCTCGGTGGGGATCTTCTTCGGGTTCTACCCGGCCCGCAAGGCCTCCAAGCTCGACCCCATCGAAGCCCTGCGGTATGAATAAACGACGAAACGAGGTTCATCATGTCTAAAAAAACCATCGCCCTCTGTCTCGGCCTGGCCGTGCTGGCTGCGGCCGGGCTGCCCGCCCGCGGCCAGGACGCCGCGGGCGTTCTCAAGCTGACTCTCAACGACTGCATCGTGCGGGCCCTGCAGAACAACATCAGCCTCCAGGTGGCCGTCCTCGGCCCCGAGAGCGCCTCCCTCTCGCTGGTGCGGTCCAGGGAAAAGTACCTGCCCACCCTGTCCTTCAACTACCAGAAACGCGACAGCCAGAGCGCTTCCTATTCGTTCCTGGACGTGGCCGGGACGAGCAACATAACCAAGACCGACAACTACGGGGGCTCGGTTCGCCAGAGCAACCCCTGGGGCGGCACCCTGACGCTGTCGATGACCAACGGGCTGACCGACACGACCCAGAAGGGCAACACGATCAACCCCCGTTACAGCACCAGCATCCAGCTCAGCCTATCCCAGCCCCTGCTGCGGGACTTCGGGGCCAAGATGGCCAACCGGGACATCCTGATCGCCCGCAACAGCCTGGACAGCTCGGAGTTCCAGCTGTCCAAGACCGTTCAAGACACTATCTACGGCGTTACCCAGGCCTACTGGAATCTGGTCTACGGCATCGAGAACATGAAGGTCCAAATGTCCTCCCTGCAATTGGCCAAAGATTTCCTGGCCACCAACGAGCGCAAGGTCGAGATCGGCCAGATGGCGCCCTTGGACGTCTATAGCGCCCAGGCCCAAGTGGCCAACATCGAGGCCACGATCATCTCGGCCGAGTCCGCCCTCAAAGCTTATGAGGACAACCTCAGGCTCCTGCTCAACTATTCGCCCGAAGAGGAAGCCGGGATCAAGTCTCTGGTGCCCGTGGATCAGCCCGAGTTCACCGCCCACCCGGTGGACCTGGCCCAGGCCCTGACCATCGCCATGCAGAAACGGCCCGACCTGCGGATGAGCAAGATCGACATGAAGACCCAGGAGCTCAACCTGGCCTACGCCAAGAACCAGCTCCTGCCCAGCCTCAGCCTGAGCGCCGGCTACTCCGGCGCCGGCGTCTCCGGTACCCAGCTCATCTATGACGGCAACCCGCTGTTCGGTGTCGTCATCGGCCAGATCAAGGGCGGCTTCTCCGACGCCTTCAAGGACACCCTGGCCCTCAAGTACCCCAACTGGAATATCGGCCTGACCCTGGACATCAGTCTCAGCAACTTCATCACCAAGGCCAATTACGGCTTGGCCCAACTGACCATGAAGACCGCGGTCCTCAACCAGCAGAATCTGGAAAAGACCGCCGTCAACGAGGTTCGCAGCGCCGTCCGGCTGATGCAGACCTCGTACAAACTGGTCCAGGCCAACCAGGTGGCCCGCGACTTGGCCGAGAAGAAGCTCGCGGCCGAGGCAGAGAAGCTGCGGGTAGGGCTGAGCACCAACTATATCGTTCTGCAGTATCAGCGCGACCTGGGCACGGCCCGCTCGGCCGAGCTGCAGGCGATCATCAACTACAATGTCGCCCAGACCGGTCTGGACCGGGCCATGGGCACGCTGCTCGAGAACAAGGCTATCAAGATCAGCGACATCCCAGTCAAGTAACCGGCCCTGAACACGCTCGTTCAACAGCCGTCCCTCTCTCCCGATCGCGGGAGAGGGGGACGGCTTTATTTTTATTGAACGAGCGACGGAGTATAATGGCCTCTTTTTTGAGCCCGCGGCCGGACCGGTTCTCCGCATCCGGCGCCGCGCGAACAACGAACGGAGACCGGATCACCATGGACAACACAGCGCGACGACGAAGGCCGGCGGCCATCAGGGTCCTGGCCGGATTACTTTTGTTCGGCGCGTCCGTCGGCCTGATGCCGGCCGGACCCGCCCCGCTCTGGGCGGCCGCCCAGAACGGAACCAGGGCGGACGCTCAGGCCTCCGTCCCGGACGGGGCCATGAATCTGGAGACGGCCATCCGGCTGGCTCTGGCCAACAACGAGCGGGCCATCAAAGCGGACCAGAACATGCTGGTCGCCGACGCCCGGCTGGCCAAGGCCAAGGCCGTTTTCCTGCCCCAGCTCAGCGTCAGCGGCAGCTATACCCGTCGACCGTTCGAGGTGGCCCGCCTGATCGGCAACCAGAACATCATCGTCCAGAGCTACAACGGGTTGTCGGGGGCGGCCAACCTGAGCATGACCCTGTTCGATTCGAAGAGCCTGCCGGCCCTGCTGGGGGCCAACGCCGACCTCGAGACCGAGGGTTACAACACCGCCGACGGCAAACGCAATCTGGCCTTCGAAGTGGGCACGTCCTTCCTCGGCACCCTCAGCCAGGACCAAGTCTTGGAAGCCTCCAGGCGCCGCATGGAATACGCCAAGCAGAGCCTGGACGCGGCCCGGGCCCGCTTCTCGGCCGGCCTCGTCTCGGCCAACGACGTCACCCGGGCCGAGCTCGAGTTCGCCACGGCCGAGATGGGGGTGACCCAGGTCCAGGGCCAGGTGGACTCGAGCTACCTCGGCCTCGGCTACCTGATGAACGCCCCCGCACCGAGCAAGCTCACGGTGCCCGATTTCCTGCTCAAGGCGGTCGACGAATCGATCGCCCCGGTCGATCAGCTCATCGCCCAGGCCCAGACCCGGCGGTCCGACGTCCTGGCCCTGCGGTCCAAGTCCCGTAGCCAGCATGCCCTGACCATCGAGCCGTCCCTCCGATGGCTTCCCACCCTGACCCTCAACGGCCGCTATTCCTACACCAACGAGGCCGGGCTGACGGGCAAGAACTTCAACTGGAACGCCGGCCTGAGCATGAGCTGGAGCGTCTTCGACGGGCTGACCCGCAACGGCGAGTTTTCCGAGCGCAAGGCCCTGGCCTTCCAGGCCGACCTGGACGTCCAGGCGGGCCTGCGCAAAGTCGACCTCGACGTGCGCAGCGCCATCGTCTCGCTGGAGAGCCAGCGGGCCGGGCTGAAGAAGGCCGCCGTGGCCCACGACATCGCCGTCCGCAACGCAGCCGAGACCGCCGAGCTCTACCGCCAAGGCCTGAGCTCGGCCCTGCAGGTGGCCGACGCCAACGTCCGCCTGTTTGAAGCCACGGTCGACTTGGTCCGAGCCCGCTACGGGCTGGGCCTTACTTATCTGAACCTCGAATCCGCATTGGGGCTGGACCCCCTGGGAAAGGAGCCGAACCTTGAATACTAAAACCCTGGCCCGGATTTTCCTCGTCGTCCTGGCGGTCGGATCGATCGCCGCCGTGGGCTGTAAAAAGAAGGACGCCGCCGCGGGCCAAGCCCCAGGCTCCAAGCCCGGTGCTTCCGGCCGCGGCCGAATGTCCTTCCCGGTCGAAGTCCAGCCGGTCTCGACCCGCTCGCTCATCTTCAGCGTCGGAGCGGTCGGTGCGGTCGAGGCCTTCGAGAAGGTCCAGGTCACCTCGCGGGTGGCCGGTGTCGTCGACCGGGTCCTCTTCGCCGAGGGCAACTACGCCAACCTCGGAGACACTCTAGTCGAAATCGAGCCCGAGCGCTTCACCCTGGCGGTCGAGTCGGCCCAGGCGACTTACGACAAAGCCGTGGCGTCCAAAGCCGACGCCGATGCCGGCCTCAAGCGCCGCGAGGCGGTTCAGGCCCAGAATCCCGGTCTGATCCCCGGCGAAGAAGTGGAGACCTGGCGGACCAAGGTCCGGCTGGCGATGGCGGATGTGTCGCAGACCCAAGCCGCCCTGAACCAGGCCAAGCTCAACCAGCGCGACGCTTTCGTCAAGGCGCCCTTTTCGGGAGTCATCCAGACGCGGACCGTGCAAACCGGCCTGTACGTCCAGGTCGGCACCGTCCTGGCCACCCTGGTCCGGAGGGACCCGCTCCTGCTCCGCTTCCGCGTCCCCGAGCGCGACGCGGCCCAGCTGAAGCACGGACTCATCGCCTCCTTCCAGGTCCGCGACAATCCTCGGACCTACACGGCCGTCCTGACCCACGTCGCGGCCTCGGCCGACGAGAACTCGCGGATGGTCGAAGTGACCGGCCAGGTCCGCGAGACGGCCGACCAGACCCTGCGGCCCGGCTCCTTCGTCGAAATCACCATCCCCGTCAGCAGCCCGCGCGAATCGCCCGTCATTCCCCAGACGGCCCTGCGGCCGAGCGAGCGTGGATTTATCGCCTTCGTTGTGGAAGACGGGGTGGCCAAGGAGCGCGTCTTGACCATCGGGCTGCGGACGATCGATGGCCAGGCTGAAGTGCTGTCCGGCCTCAAGACCGGCGAGAATGTCGTCGTCCGAGGCGGCGAGGCGCTGCAGACGGGCTTCCCGGTCCGCGTCGTGCCTCCGGGCGGCGTCCCGTCTTCGGACGGCAAGGGCCCTGGTTCGAAACCGGTCGGCCAGCGGCGAGGCGGCGAAAAGCCGGCCGGCGAGAAGCCGCCCGCCGGACGCTGAGGCGCGGGAGACGCGGCATGAGAGGAATTCGCCATGAAGATCACTGAAGTCTGCGTCCGCAAGCCGGTCCTGGCCTGGATGCTGATGGCGGCCACGGTCGTCTTCGGCGTCGTGTCCGCCACCCGGATCGGCATCAGCCAGTTTCCCGACGTTGATTTCCCGACCATCTCGGTCAACGTCTCCTGGCCCGGCGCGGCCCCCGAGGTTGTCGAGAACGACGTCGTGGAGAGCCTGGAAGAAGCGCTTGTCCAGGTCGAAGGGCTGAAGGCCATCAGCTCGAGCTGCCGCTCGGGCGGCGCCAACGTGACCCTCGAGTTCGATCTGTCGCGCAACATCGAGCTGGCCCTGCAGGACGTCCAGGCCAAGGTCGCCCAGGCCACCCGCTCCCTGCCCCGGGACATTGATCCCCCGACCATTTCCAAGAGCAACCCCGAGGACCAGCCGATTATGATGATCTCGCTGGCCGGGCCGGTTCCGCCGCGGGTCCTGACCGACCTCATCCAGTACAGCCTCAAGGAGAAGTTGCAGACGATTCCCGGCGTCGGCGAGATCAGCCTGATGGGCATCCAGGACCGCAACGTTCGGGTCTGGCTGGACGCGGTCAAGCTGGACGAGAAGGGCGTCACCGTTCGGGACGTCATCTCGGCCCTGCAGCGCGAGCACGTCGAGCTGCCGGCCGGCCGGCTGGAGACGCCCGGCCGCGAGGTCAACGTCCGCGTCCTGGGCGAGGCCATCGACATCGAGACCCTGCGCAAGATCTCCATCCGCCAGGTCAACGGCTCCCCCATCTACATCAGCGACGTGGCTCTGGTCGAGGATGGCTTCGACGACACCCGCCGCATCGCCCGGCTCAACGGCGTCCAGGCCCAAGGCTTGTCGATCAAGAAACAGCGCGGCTCCAACGCCGTGGCCGTGGCCCGCCAGGTCCGCGAGGCCCTGGCCGAGTTCCAAAAGACCCTGCCCGAGGGCCTGAACGTGGCCGTCGTCTTCGACACCACCCAGTTCATTGAGGAGTCGGTGCGGGAGATCGAGTTCGAGATCCTGCTCTCGGTCCTCTTGACGGCCTTCGTCTGCTGGCTGTTCCTGGGATCTCTGTCTTCGACCCTCAATGTCGTCCTGGCCATCCCGATGTCGCTCCTGGGCACGGTGGCCATCATCTATTTCCTCGGCTACACCTTCAACACCTTCACCCTGCTGGCCATGGCCCTGGCGGTGGGCATCGTCGTCGACGACGCCATCATGGTCATGGAGAACATCTTCCGCCACCGCGAAAGCGGCCAAACCCTGATCCAAGCGGCCCTGGGCGGGACCCAGGAGATCGCCTTCGCCGCCCTGGCCGCGACGCTGGCGGTGGTCGCGATCTTCATCCCCGTCGTCTTCGTCAAGGGTGTCATCGGCCGCTTCTTCATGCAGTTCGGCATCACCCTTTGCCTGGCGGTCGTGCTGTCCTACGTCGAAGCCGTGACCCTGGCCCCGGCCCGCTGTTCGCAGTTCCTGCGCACGACGCGGGAGGGACGCAGCCGGATCGGCCTGGCGGTCGACCGGGGCTTCCAGGGGTTGGAGCGGTTCTACGCCCGGATCCTGGCCAAGAGCCTCCGCCGCCCGGCCTGGATCCTGATCGCAGCCCTTGTGGTGTTTGGCGCGGCGATGCTCGTGCTGACCCGCATGCCGGCCGAGATGGTCCCGACACAGGACCTCAGCCGGATGTCCATCCGCCTTCAGACCCAGGTCGGGGCCGACATCACCGAGACGGGCAAGCTCCTGGCCCGGGCTGAGGACATCATCGCCAACCGGCCCGAAGTCGTCCAGAGCTTCACTTCGGTCGGCATGGGCGCCGCCACCTCGGGCAACATGAACATCACCCTCGTCCCGCCCAAGAAGCGCAAGCTCAGTGTGGCCGAGCTCTCGACCGTCCTGCGCCGGGAGCTCAACGCCATCCCCGGCATCCGGGCCGTCATCCAGGACCTGTCCCAGCAGGGTCTGACCGCCCAACGCGGCTTCCCGGTCGAGTTCTCGATCCGCGGCTCGAATTGGGACGAGCTCATCGCCCAGAGCCAGACGATCATGAACGATCTGCGCGACAGCGGCATCGTCATGGACCTCGACTCCGACTACCGGATCGGCCAGCCCGAGCTGCGCATCGTTCCCGACCGAGCCATGGCCGCCGACGTCGGCGTAAGCATCGACGAAGTGGCGACCACCCTGAACGCGCTGGTCGGCGGCGTCCGGGTGGGCAAGTACAGCACCGGCGGCCGCCGGATCGACGTCCGGCTCAAGCTTCTGGCCGCCCAGCGGTCGCGGCCCGAGGACCTGGCCCGGATGAAGGTCCGGACGCGGACGAACCAGCTCATGCCCCTGTCCTCCCTCATCACTTATCAAGAGCAGCCGGCCCTGCAGGCCATCACCCGCAAAGACCGCGAGCGGGCCATCTCGGTGTACGCCAACGTCGCCCCGGGACATTCCCAGGACGAGGCTATCCGTTACGTCGAGAGCCTGGCCAAAAAACTGCCGCTCGGGTACCGGGTCGTGCTGGGCGGCGCCAGCGTCGCCTTCCGCGAATCGATGAGCAGCCTGCTCTTTGCCCTCCTGCTGGGCATCGGGATCGCCTACATGATCCTGGCCTCCCAGTTCAACTCGTATAAGGACCCCGTCACCATCATCACCATCCTGCCGCTGTCGATCGCCGGCGCCGCCTTCGCCCTGGCCATCGCCGGGCTGTCGCTGAACATCTTCAGCATGATCGGGCTGCTGCTGCTGATGGGCATCGTCAAGAAGAACTCGATCATCCTGGTGGACTATGCCAACGCCTTCCGGGTCAAGGGTTTCAACGCCCGGGAATCCATGCAGAAGGCCGGTCCCATCCGGCTGCGGCCGATCCTGATGACGGCCACGGCGACGATGATGGCGGCCATTCCGCCGGCCCTCGGCCTCGGCTCCGGATCCGAGATTCGGGTGCCCATGGCTATCGGCGTCATCGGCGGTTTGCTGCTGTCGACCGTCCTCAGCCTGGTCGTCGTCCCCGCGTTTTACGTGGTGGCCGACAAGCTGACCCCGAAGAAAAAACGGCACGAAGAGGAACTCGCGCCCGTCCCGGCTCCGGCCGGGCCTTGAGTCGAGCGGGCTTCAAGTCCGCGAACGATACATAACGCCGTTCTCGCTTGCTCTGAAAAGAGTAGGCTAGAACGGCGTTTTTATTGTTCATTTCGCAACGTCTTCAGATGCTGCGGATTGAACGGGAGAAAGCCTCAATCGCAGGAATCGGTTGAGCACGATCGGCCCGGCGGCGTCTCGATCTGGATGGTCGAATGCTGGATCCCCAGCCGCTCGGCCAAATAACCGCGGCCGGCGGTGAGAAGGGCCTGCGATTTCGCTTCCTCGTCGATGACCAAGTGGACGGTCAGCGCCGTGAACCCGGAGGTGATGGTCCAGATATGCAGATCATGGACGTCGCGAACCCCGGGGAGCGCGGCCAAACCCGACCGGATCTCCTCGAGATTGAGATGATCGGGCGTACCTTCCATCAGGATGTGAAACGCTTGACGGATGAGTCTCCAGGCGCTCCAGCCGATCAGCCCGCAGAGGAGAAGGCTGACCAAGGGATCGACGATCCTCCACCCGGTGAATCGGATGATGACGCCGGCGGTGATCACCCCGACGCTCCCCACGGCATCTCCGACCACGTGGAGGAAGGCCCCCTTGGCATTCAGGCTTTCCTCCCGACCGGTGTGGAGGATCCAGGCGCAGATGAGATTGACGGCCAGCCCCGCCGTTGCGACCAGGAGCATGGGACCGGTCCTGATCTCGAGCGGGGAACGAAAACGGCGCAAGGCCTCCCAGGCGATAAGGCCCGAAGCCAGCCACAGGGTCAAGCCGTTGAGGAGGGCGGCGAAGATCTCAAAGCGGAACCAGCCGAAGGTCCGTCTGAGAGAGCGCGGCTTGGTCGAAAGCCAGAAGGCGAACAGGCTGAGCGCCAGGGCCCCGGCGTCCGAGGCCATATGTCCCGCGTCCGCCAGAAGCGCCAAGCTCCGGCTGAATAGGCCGCCGGCCAGCTCGAGGCCCATAAAAAGAACGGTCAGAGCCAGAGCGATTTGCAATCCCCTTGGCGACGAGGTACGACCGTGACCGTCCATGGTGCTCCGGATTATAGCATTTTCAAGCCGGACTAACCTGGCTCCGGCCTTTCTACCCGATCCTCGAAATCAGGCTTTGGCGGAAGCTTCCTCCTTGGGTCCGCGCTTGCGGCCGGCCCCCCACTTGGCGTAAAGAGCCGGCAGGACGAGAAGCGTCATCAGGGTCGAGGTGACCAGCCCGCCGACCACAACCACGGCCAAAGGCCGTTGGACCTCCGAGCCGGGACCCTTGGCGAAGAGCAGCGGGACGAGGCTGAAGATCGTGATGGTCGCCGTCATCAGGACGGGCCGCAGGCGATTGAGGCATCCGCGCAGGATCGCCTCGCGGGGCGCCAGTCCCTCCTCGCGCAGCTGGCTGACATAAGACAGGAGGACGATGCCGTTGAGGACGGCGATGCCGAAGAGGGCGATGAAGCCGACCGAGGCGGGGACCGAGAGGTAAAGTCCCGAGATGGCGAGGGACAGGACGCCGCCGATCAGGGCGAAGGGCAGGTTGAACAGGACGAGCATGGCCAGGCGCAGGGAGTCGAAGGTCAGGAAGAGCAGGAGCAGGATGAGCCCGATGGTGGCCGGGAGGATGACCGCCAGCCGCCGCATGGCCCGCTGCTGGTTCTCGAACTGGCCGCCCCAGGTCAGATGGTATCCGGCCGGAAGCGAGACGCCGCGGCCGATCAGGCGCCGGGCCTCGGCCACGAAGCCGCCCAGATCCCGGCCCGCGATGTTGCATTCGATGCCGATGCGGCGCTCGCCGGATTCGCGGCTGATCTGGGAGGGCCCTTCGGCCTCGCGGATCTCCGCCACTTGGCCCAGTGGAACGATCTCCCCGTTGGCGGCGCGAAGCGGCAGCGCCCCGATGGCGGCGGCCGAATTGCGGTTCCGTTCCGGATACCGAAGCTGGACGTCGACGGCCCGCTCGCCTTCGTACATCCGGGTCACCGTCTTGCCTCCGACCGCGGTCTCGACCAGCGTCTGGAGGTCCTCGACCGAGAGCCCATAACGGGCGATCTTCTCGCGGTCGGGCACGATCGAAAGATAGGGCTGGCCGGCGATGCTTTCCACGACCAGGTCGGCCGTCCCCCGGATGCGGCCCAGAAGGCCGGCGATCTCGTCGGCCTTGGCCTTCAGAATATCGAGGTCTTCGCCGAACAGCTTGATGATCAGCTGGGCCCGGGTGCCGGCGACCAGTTCGTCGATGCGGCAGGCGATCGGCTGGCTGAAGGAGAAGGCCATCCCGGGGATGGTCCCCACGGCCTGGCGCAGCTTCTCGGTCAGCTCCTCGCGGCTGCGAGCGGAGGTCCATTCCCGGCGCGGCTTGAGGATGCCGACATAGCCGGTCTTCTCGACCCCGCGTGCCTCCAGGGCGATCCCGGTCTGACCGGTCTTGCCGACGACGGTCTCGATCTCCGGGAACGCCTTGAGCTTCTCTTCCACTTTGCGATTCATGGCCACCGACTGATCCAGGGACATGCCCGGCAGGAATTGGACGTCCATGTCCAGGGCGCCCTCGTCCATGATCGGCATGAACTCGGTGCCCAGCCGCGGGATGATGGCCGCCGTCCCGGCCAGGAGAAGAATCGACAGGCCGAACAGCCAGGCCTTATGGTCCAGCCCCCAGACGAGGAGGGGCCGATAGACTTTCTTGGCCGCGTCGACCAGGATGATCCGCTTCTCGCCCTGGGCCTTGAGGAAAAGGTGGCAGAAGGCGGGGATGACGAGCAGCGAAAGGATCAGCGAGGCGAACAGGGCGATGACGTGGGTAAAGGCCAGCGGCAGGAACATCTTGCCCTCGATGCCCTGCAGGGCGATGATCGGGATGAAGGTCAGGGCGATGATCAGCTCGCCGAAGATGCTCGGCTTGCGGACCTCCAGGACGGCCCGGTAGACGGTGGCCAGCTTGGCCGCCCGGGCCCCGGTTTCCGACAAATGCCGCTGGACATTCTCCACCTGGATGATGGTCGCGTCGATGATCATGCCGATGGATATGGCCAGGCCTCCGAGCGACATCAGGTTGGCCGAGAGCCCGGCCAGCCGCATGGTGATAAAGGTAAAGAGCATCGACAGCGGCAGGGCCAGGATGACGATAAAGGCGCCCCGGAAGCTGCGCAGAAAGAGGTACAGGACCAGGACGACGAACAGCGATCCGATGACCAGCGCCTCGCTGACCGTATGGATGCTGGCCTTGACGATGTCCGAGCGCTTGTAGAAGGGAACGATCTTGAGGCCGGGCGGCAGGACGGTGCCGGCGTTGATCTCGGCCACCCGGGCTTCGACGGCCTCGACGACTTCGCGCCCGTTGGCGCCGCGAAGCATCATGACCACTCCGCCGACCGCCTCGCCCCGGCCGTCCTTCACGGCCGCCCCCTGCCGCACCGCTTGGCCGGCCTGGGCCGTGGCCACGTCGCGAAGCCAAACGGGGGTTCCGGCCTCGGACTTGAGGACGATCCGCTCCATGTCGGCCGCCGATTGGAGCAAGCCGATGCCGCGGACTAAGGCCTGCTGGGAAGGCCCCTGCAGGATGTTCCCGCCCACGTTTAGGTTGTTGCGGCGCAGGGCTTCGGCCAGGTCGGTCAGGGTCAGGCCGAACTTTATCAGCTTGGCCGGGTCGGCGGTCACCTCGTACTGGCGGATGTAGCCGCCGAAGGAGTTGATCTCGCTGACTCCGGGGATCGATTTGAGCAGCGGTGCCAGAATCCAGTCCTGGGCCGTCCGCAGCTCGGTCAACCGCTCGATCCGGCCGGCTTCGTCCTCCGGCACGGGGCCTTCCAGAGTGTACTGGTAGATCTCGCCCATGGCCGTCGAGACGGGGCCCATGGCGATCTCGATCCCGGCCGGGACCCGCTCCCGGGCCTCGATCAGCCGCTCCAGCACAAGCTGGCGGGCGAAGTAGATGTCGACCCCGTCTTCGAACACGACCGTGATGACGGACAGTCCGAACTTGGAGACCGAGCGGAGCTGGGCCAGCCGGGGCAGCCCGCGAAGGGTGATCTCGACCGGGTAGGTGACGAATTTTTCGACCTCCAGCGGGGCCATCCCGGGGACCGTCGACAGGACCTCGACCTGGATGTTGGTGACGTCTGGAAAGGCGTCGATGGGGATTTTGAGAAACGACCAGACGCCGAACCCGACCAGCAGGCCGACGCCGACGAGGACGAGCAAACGGTTGCGGAGCGAACGATCGATCAGCCTGTCGATGACCCCCATGTCATTCCCCCAGGCTGGACTTCAGGAGCTCGGACTTGATCAGGAAGCTCCCGGCCGAGACGACCAGCTCGCCGGCCGCGAGCCCCTTGGTGATTTCGGCCACAGCCGCCGTCCGGGCTCCGACTTCGACCGCCCGCAGGGCGTAGGAGGTCGGTCCGGTCTTGACGAAGACGACGGGCCGCGATTGGAATTCCTGCAGTGCCGCCAGGGGCACGAGCAGGGCCGTCCGTTCGGCGCCCGAGGCGATTGCGGCCTCGACATACATCCCGACCCGCAGGCTCCCGTCCCCGTTGGGGACCTCGATCCGGCCCTCGATGGTCCGGGTTTTATCGTCCATGACGGCTCCGACGAGAACCAGACGGCCCCGGAACTCCCGCCCCGGGTAGGCTTGGGTGCGAAGGACCGCGTCCGTCCCGGCTTTGGCCGCGGCCAAGTCCTTCTCGAAGATGTGCACGCAGGCCCACAGGCCGGCCAGATCGGCCAACTTAAATAAGGGAGCGCCGGCTTGGACATGGGCGCCGGCCAGGCTCGCGGCTTCGATGACCGTCCCGGCGAAAGGCGCCCGGACGGCGAGAAACGGACGAACTGTCCCCGTCGTGATCAGGGCGTCGACGTCTTTCTCTTCCAGCCCGAGGGGAATGAGCTTGCGGCGGGCCGCTTCAAGGAACGCCTTGGCCGCCGCCTCCTCGGGATCGCCTCCGAGGCGCGAGACCCGGGCGGCCGCCTGTAGGACTTCGGCTTGGGACGCCAGGTATTCCCGGCTGTAGATCTCGGCCAGAACCTGTCCGGCCGCGACCCGGTCGCCGGCCACGACGAGCGCCCGCTCGATCCGGCCGTCGGCGCGGGTCGAGACCTCGGCCAGGCGCCGAGCGTTGAATTCGAGCTCGCCCGGGGCGGCGATCCGCTCGGCCAGGGCGGTCATTTTGGCTTCGACCACGACGATCCCGCCGTCGGCCGCGGCCTGGGCCGACAGCGTCACCGTTCCGGCCGGAGCGCGGGTCTCGCCTTCGGGCGCAGCCGCGGCCGTTCCGTCCGTCTCCGCGTTCCGGCAAGCGGCCGCCAGGCCGGCTGTCAGGATGATCATCAAGGCTATCAGGCATTTCGATTTGGTCATGGTTATTCTCCGTTTCAATAATCTTCGCCCGCGGCTTCCAGATCGGCCAGCGAGGCGGCGTATAGATAGAGGGAATGCAGGTGCTCGAGCCGGGCCTCGGAAAGCGCCCGGTAGAGGTCGAGCAGGGCGTAGGACTCGATCCGGCCGAGCCGATACTGCTCCAGGCCGTTGCCGATCTCGGCCTCGATTTCGCTCAGGAGCTTCTGCTCGAAAACTTTAACCTGCTCCTCGGCCGAACGCATGTCGGCGTAGGCGGTGCCGATAAGGACGGTCAGGCGGCGGTCCAGGGCGGCAGAACCGATCAGGCTTGTCTCGCGGGCGGCTGAGGCTTCCGCCCGGATGCCTTCGGTCCGGCGGCGGGACAGCGGCAGGCTCAGCCCGAAGGAAACGCCCCAGCCGCGCACGCTTTTGCTGGGCACGAACAGCCCGGCCGAGAAGTCGGGCTTCCCGGCCAAAGCGGCCAGGCGCGTTTCCGCCTCCGCCCGGCTCGCCCGCAAGCGCGCCAGGCGCAGCGACGGCCGGCCGGCCCGGGCTGCCTCGAGGACTTGGGCCAGAGTCGGTCCGAACGGCTTGTAGCCCGCGTCGTCGGTCAACCGGATCGGCTCGTCCGGAGACAGCCCTATAAGAAGGAGCAGCTCGCCGCGGGCCGCGGCCTGTTCACGCCGGGCCTCGATCAGACGATTCTGGAGCCGGGCCTTCTCGACCCTGGCCCGCAAGATGTCGCCGTAGGCCGCGTCGCCGCTCTGGAATCTTATGGTCATGGCTTCCAGGAACCGATCGAGGAGCCCGCCGAGGGGCTCGGTGGCCGCCAGCGTCCGCTCCGCCAAGACCGCCCGGCTGTAGGCTTTCCGGACCCGGGCGGCGATGAGCAGTCGGATGCGCTCGATCTCCAAGCCTGCCGACTCCTCGTCCAGCTTGGCTATTTCGACCCGGGCGGCGCGGCGGCCGGGGAACTCAATGGTTTGCTCCAAGCCGAGGGAATACTCGGGTGTGCTGTCGCCCGATTTAAGCGTCCAGGGAATCCCGAGCGTATCCAGCGAAAGGGAAGGATCCGGCCGGGCCTCGGCCTGAAGCCGTCGGCCGGCGGCGGCTTTGGCCGCCTGCTGGGCCATCAGCACGTCCGGGTGGCGGGCCAGGGCCGTCTCGACGGCTTGGGCCAGGGAAAGGCCGGGCGGCGGGTTTTGAGTCCCCTGGGCGGCGAAAGCCGGGGCAAAGACGAGGATAAGGGCCGGCCAGATGGCCGCGGCATGGCGGCGGAGCCGGGTTTTTTTCGGCATGATCATGGGCTGTCTCCGATGGGCGTTCGGGAACGACGACGGGGATGGAGACGGAGGCGTCTCCGGACGGCGCGGGGGGCCCGCGAAGCCGGAGAGGATGGTCAGCAGCGGAGAAGGGCGTATCCGCCCGGGAATGCGGGCGGGGAAAGAGAGGCGGGAGAAGCGGGTGCGAGCCCGGCTTGGAGGAGATCGGGCAGGATGGCCGGCGAAGCGGCGGAGACGAAGTCGGACGCGATGCCCGCCTTGGCTTTGTCGCGCAGGAAGCAGGACCGGGCCGCCTCGAGAAGAATCAAATCATGGCGGCAGTGGCAGGCTTCCAAGGAGGCGCCGCGAGGCCGGGTGCCGGCCCGGGTTTCCGCCAGGCGTTCCAGGCAGTGTTCGCATTCCTCGCACATACAGACGCCGGAGGGGCCGGCGAATTCGACGGCGACACTCCCGCCCGCGCGGTGGCAGAAGACGACCTGGGGCAAGGCCGCCAAGACGGCGAACGCCACGTGCAGTATGACGGCCAGAACGCAAAAGGCCGTCCGCGATCCGCGGCTTCGGGCTGCTGTGGACATGCGGATATGGTAGTCCCCAAGCCCCCGCCTGTCAATCGAGGGCTTGCCGGGGGCGTCGAAGCGGGATTAAAATGACTCCGTGCAGATCCAGATCGGCCGGGTTTCCGTCCTCCTCCTCTTGCCATTTTTCGTCTCGGTTTGCATCGCGCCGCCCCGCGGCGTCATCATCCTCTGCGCCGGAGACAGCATCACGGCCGGCGGCTACCCCCATTATCTTCAAAAGCTTCTGGCCGCCGACGGCATCCGGGCCCGGGTTTTAAACCGGGGCCGCAGCGGCAACCGCTCCGGCGAATATCTGAGCTACCTGGGCCACAATCGCGAGGAGCTCCTCAAGCTGAAGCCCGATTTTGTCCTCCTGCAGCTCGGCACAAACGACGTCCGGACGGATCTGGATCACACTTCGACGGAGCGATTCACGGCCAATATGGGCGAGATTTTGGCCATCCTGGGGACGTTTCGCAACCGCGACGGCAACCCCTCGCGCATCCTGCTGGCCGCCATTCCGCCGATCCCCGAAGGCCCAGCCTACCCCTTCGACCTGGATTCGCGGCGACGGGTGACGGAGGAAATCAACCCGGCCGTCCGGGCCATGGCGCTCGAGGCGCGGATCCTCTTCGTCGACAATCACGCCCTTTTTCTCGGCCGCTCGGACCTCCTGCCCGGCGTCCATCCGTCGCGGGAGGGATATAAGGAGCTGGCGGCGAATTGGTACCGCGCTCTCAAGCCCCTGATTCAGGCCCGCTGAGGCCGCGGTCCCCATCTGAGTTGATTGTCCCCTTCCCGGGTGGTATCATGGTGAGTAACAAGGGCTTGCCCCTAATCCGCAGTGGGAGTCATCCAATGAACAGACGCCTGATCCGGCCTAATCTCTCCGAAATAAAGGAAAAGATGAAGAGCGCCGAGGTCCCTTCGCCCAAGCCCCAGCCCTCCCATCCGGTTCCTCCCGCCCATGAAACGCGCGGCGGTCATGGGCCGGGCCAGCATCCCCAGGGCGGTCCTCATCTTCAGAAGAAGATGCACCCGCCCACCGATACGTCGGCCGAAAGCTATTACTACCTCAAGCAGATGAGCAAGAAGACCCCGATGGCGGTAGTCTTCTCCGACGGCGAGATGATCGAGGGCTACATCGAGTGGTATGACCGGTCGTGCATCAAGCTCAACCGCGAGGGCGCCCCTAATCTGCTGGTCTATAAAAACTCGATTAAGTATCTCTATAAGCTCGATGAGGGCAAGGAAGGCGGCGAGGGCGAGCCGGACGATCGGCGATGAGCCTGCCGCTGGTCGGCATCACCTTGGGCGATCCCGGGGGCATCGGCCCGGAGATCGTCGTCAAGGCGCTCCTGCGGTGGCCGGAGCTCCCCCCTGCCCGCTACGTCCTTTTCGGGACCGCCGCGCTCTTGCGGCGGGAGGAGCGGGCGCTCGGCGTGAGCCTGGCCGCCGTGCCCTTTGACCCCGGCGCCGGCGATGCGGGGCCGAGATTTTCGCTGCTCGAAATCCCGGCCGGACCGCTGCCCGAGGGGCGGGGCGTGGCCGCGGCCGAGAACGGGCGCGCCTCCTTCGCCTTTTTCCAAGCGGCCGTCGAAGCGGCCCGGGCCGGCCGGATTCAGGCCGTGGTCACGGCACCGATCTCCAAGCTGTCCTGGAGCCTGGGCGGAATCCCCTATCATGGCCACACCGAGTTTCTGGAGACGATCTATCCGAACGCGATCATGTCCTTCTGGTCGGAGAAGCTCGTCGTGGCCCTGTTCTCCCACCACCTGCCTCTCAAGGACGCCCTGCGCCGTTTGGAGAAAGACGCTCTCGTCCGTTTCATCGTCACGCTTCGGCAGGGGGTCGAGAAGGCCAGCCCCGGCCGGCATCATTACCTGGTCGCGGGCCTCAATCCGCACGCCGGCGAGAACGGCCTTATGGGACGGGAAGAGATCGAGACGATCGCCCCCGCCGTAGAGGAAGCCCGGGCCGCCGGGGCGGACATCTCCGGTCCCCACCCCCCCGACGTCGTCTTTAGAATGGCCTACGGCCGGCCCCGGCGGATCGTCATCGCCTTGTACCATGACCAGGGCCTGATCCCGTTCAAGCTGGAAGCCTTCGACACGGGGGTCAACGCCACGCTGGGCCTGCCGTTCCTGCGCACGTCGCCGGACCACGGCACGGCCTTCGATATCGCGGGGAAAAACCTGGCCAATCCCCAGAGCATGGCCGAGGCAGTGCGGTTGGCGGTCGAGCTGTCACCGACCGTGTTTTAAGGCGGACCGGGCTTCGCGGGCTCGGTCGCGATCCTTGATGGCGTCCTTCTTTTCGTAAAGCTTCTTGCCCTTGGCCAGCCCCAGCTCGATCTTAATCAGTCCCTTCTCGTTGAACAGGATCTTGGTCGGGATGAGGGTCAATCCCTTTTCTTTGATCTTCCCGGTTAACCGCCGGATCTCGCGGCGGTGGAGCAGGAGCTTGCGGACCCGGAGCGGCTCGTGGTTGAAGATGTTGGCCGCTTCGTAGGGGCTGATATGGAGCTGGAAGAGGACGATCTCCGAACCCTTGATGTCGGCAAAGCTGTCCTTCAGGACGACCCGGCCCTCGCGGATCGATTTGACTTCGCTGCCCAGCAGGGCGATCCCGGCTTCGATGGTCTCCAGGATCTCATAATTGAAATAGGCCTTCTTGTTGACGGCGACGACCTTCATGGGCGGCTCCCGGCTGCCCCGGCGGGCCGGGGCTCGACCCGGATCAGGCTGATGTGCCGCTTGGCCATCCGCTCCACGGTGAAGCGACGGCCGCGGTAGTCCAGGGCGTCCTTTTCCCGCGGGATGCGGCCGAATTCGAGCAGGAAGAACCCGGCCAGGGTGGCGTAATCGGCGCTTTCGGGGAGGCGGAGATCCAGCCTCTCGTTGAGGTCCTTGACCGTCGCCGCTCCCTTGATCATCCAGCCGCCGTCGGGCTGGGGGGCCCAGCCCTCCTCCTCCTTGACGTCGTACTCGTCCTGGATGTCGCCTACGATTTCCTCGATCAGGTCTTCCATGGTGACCAGGCCTTCCATGTTGCCGAACTCGTCGATGACGAAGGCCAGGTGGACGGCGTTCTCGCGCATCTGGACGAGGGCGCTCTCGACCGAAGCCGATTCGGGGATGTAGAAGGGCTTGCGCAGGAAGCGGGAAAGATCGATCGGCTCGCGGCGGATGAGGTAAGGGATGATGTCCTTGGTGTGGATGAGCCCCTCGATGTGGTCGAGGCGGCCGCGGTAGACGGGAAACCGCGAGAACTCTTCGCTCAGGATGGATTCCAGGACCTGGTCCTGCGGGGCGCTGATGTCCAGGGCCTTGATTCGCGGCCGCGGGGTCATGATGTCCCGGATCGGCCGCGAAGCTAGATCGAGGATCTCGGAGATCATCTTCTTGCGAAAGGCGCTCATGCCCTGGACGCCGGTGGTCAGGAAGATCTTGGTTTCGTCTTCGGTGATCGTCCGGTTAAGGCTGGGCGAGCGCTCGCGCGATTTCCGGAACAAGAGACTGGAGACGAAGGTGAAGACTTTGATCAGCGGAGCGAACAGAATCATGACCCCGCGCACCGGGCGGGCGAACAGAAAGGCCAGCTTGTGGGGGTTGTAGGCAGCGTAGATTTTGGGGTTGATTTCGGAGAAGAAGAGCAGAAGGATGGTTGTGGCCGCGGTGGCCAGGAGGACGACCCGGGGGTTGCCCGGCAGGAGGGTCGAGATGATATAGGTGGCCAGCGAGGCTGCGGCCGCGTTGACCAGGGTGTTGCCGATGAGCAGGGCGGTGATCAGGTCGTCCAGGCGGGCTAGGATGCGGCGGACCAGTCCGGCCTTATGCGAGCCTTGCTTTTCCAGGTACTCAAGGGTGTAGGGGTTGGAGGAAATGAAGGCCGTCTCGGAGGCGGCGAAAAAGGCGCTCGCCAGCATGCAGGCGGCGAACAGGAGGACCGGGACGAGCGACATGGCGCAACCCTCAGGCTTCGAGTCCGTGCTTCTGATCCTTGAAGCAGCTGGACAGGGTGAGGGTGATCTTGCGCTCGATCTGGGGAATGGACAGGGAGGAGGCGGCCGAGATCTCCGAGATGATCAGCTCCTTGGCCTTCTCCATCATCTTCTTCTCGCGGAACGACAGGGGCTTGATCAGGCTGAGGTAATAAAGGCTCTTGAGAACGGCGACCATGTCGAAGATCGTCCCCGACTTCATCAGGTTGACGTGTTCTTTGTAGCGGCCCTTCCAGTTCATCGAGACTTCGATGGCCCCCTTGCGGAGGTAATCGAAGATCTGCTTGACGGTCCGTTCGTTGATGAGCTTGCGGATGCCCATCTCCTCGGCCGAGGCAGCCGGGACCATGACCAGGGTGTTGTTGGCCTTGATCCGGAGGCAGTAAATGCGGAACTTTTCACCGTCGTAGGCCTGATCCTGAACGTCCTCGATGACGCCGAGGCCCTGGTTGGGGTAGATGACCCTGTCTCCGACCTTGAAAGTATCCATGAAGACGACTATTATAACCGGTTTTGGCCTCCTAAGTCAAACTCCGGCCCTTTCCGGCCCCGGGGTCAAATCATTGATTCATCGCCCAAGTCCAGGGAGGATGGTTCGGCGTTTCGGCCCGGCAACGCTTTGGTAGTCCTCGCGAGGGCAGTCGTTTCGCAGTCCTCGTAGCGACCAGCGTTTCGCCCGTCGCGGCGAGGGCGGCAAAGCCCAGGGAGTCTAACGGGTTAATTCGGCGACTGTTAGCGATAATACGGCTTGACAGAAAGGCCGCAGTCGTTTAACATACCCGCCTTACAAGGACAGTTTCGATGAAGCCTACATTTAACCCCAACAACCGCAAAAAGAAGAAAACCCACGGGTTCCTGGTCCGCATGAGCACGGCCGGCGGACGAAAAGTTATCAAGAACCGTCGGGCGAAAGGCAGGAAACGCCTCGCCCTTTAATGTCCGAAGCCTATGGTCCTCGCGAGAGGATCCGTAAGAAAAAGGATTTTTCCGATCTCTACGGCAACGGCGGCTGTTTTCGCGGCAAATTTTTCAACTTGATCTTTCGGCCGAACGAGCTGGGATTTTCCCGCATGTCGGCCGTGGCCAGCCGCAAAATCGGCAACGCCGTCCAGAGGAACAAGGCCCGCCGCCGGGCCAAGGAGCTGTTTCGCCGGCAGAAGGATTTGGTGCCGGGAACCATGGACATGTTGGTGATCGCCCGGATGGGAATTTGCCAGGCCGAATGGAGCGAGCTGTTCAAGCAGTACCAAGCCGCCATGAAGTACATCGCTCGCAGCCGGCCGGCCGAAGATTGAGCCAATGACTCGTATATTATTGATATTAATAAAAATATACAAGAAAACGCTCTCCCCGATCATCGGCACGCATTGCCGGTATTGGCCGACTTGTTCGGATTACACCGCCGAAGCAGTGACGAAATACGGACCCGCCAAGGGGCTCGTCCTTGGGCTTAAACGTCTGCTCCGCTGCCACCCTTTCCATGCCGGAGGGGTGGATCCCGTGCCATAAGAGGTCATTCATGGATACCAAGCGCTTGCTGTTGGCCATCGTTTTGTCCTTCGTCGTGCTTTTCGGGTATCAGCTCTTGTTCAACAAGAAGGTCCCGGAACCCGGCATTGTGACTCCGGACACGGCCCAGACCGTCGCCGCCCCGGGGGCGGTAGCCGCTCAAAACCCGCCTGCCGGCGCGCCCGGAGAAAAAAGCGCCGCCGCGAAAACGGCGACCGCTTCCCTCCCCGTTACGCCGCCCGCCGCGGCTGCGGCCGAAATCAAAACCAAAGTCGATACTTCCCTGTTCGAGGCCGTCTGGACCAATAAAGGCGGCGTCCTCCTCAGTTGGAAGCTTAAAAAGCACCTGGACGAGAAAAAGCAGCCCCTGGAGATGGTCCCCCGGCTCACCGAAACCCTTGGCGTGCATCCCCTCAGCCTGCTCGAGGACGCTGGCGGAGCCGTCCCGACCATCGATCTCCCGGCCGTCCAGGCCGATCCCCTGAACGCTTCCTTCTATGAAGTTTTGGGAACCGACCTGATCATCAAAGACGGCCAGAAGGGCGAGCTCCGCTTCCGGTACTCGGACGGCAAAGACATCGAAGTCGAGAAGATCTACACTTTTACCGGCGGGAAATACGATTTTCAGGCCGACATCAAGGTCCTCCGGGGCGGCAAGCCCGTCGAGCCGCGGGTCCTGTGGGGGCCGGGCATCGGCAACCCCACCGCCAAGGAGCTGCAAAAGAGCTTTGGCGTCGGCGGCGGCATGACCGCCTTGGCCGGCAAGAACTTCTACCGGGTCGACGAGCGCAAGTTTAAGCCCGAGCGGAGCGTCCTCAATTTCCTGGACTGGGCGGCTTACGACGATAATTATTTCTGCGCCCTGATCCTGCCCGCGGCCAAGCCCGGAGCGGCCGCCCTGATCCGGAAAGATACCGATACGGGCGCCCTGTTCTTCCTGGCGGCCAGCCGGCCCGGCCGGATTTTCATCGGCCCCAAGGATTACGACCTCCTGACCGACTTCGGCCATAACGCCAAGAAGCTGCTCCGTTTCGGCACTTTCGGCATCTTCGCCGAGATCCTCTTCGCCACCATCAAAGTCATCCACCGGGCCTTCCCCAACTGGGGCTGGTCGATCATCATCCTGACCCTGATCATCAAGATCATCTTCTTCCCGCTGACCTATGCCAGCACCAAGTCGATGTCCAAGATGGCCGCGCTGCAGCCCAAGATCAAGGCCCTGCGCAACAAGTACAAGAAGTCCAAGACCGACATCCAGGAGCGGCGGCGGATGAACGAGGAGATGATGGCCTTGTACAAGCAGCACGGCGTCAATCCCGCCGGCGGCTGTCTGCCCCTGCTCATCCAGATCCCCTTCTTCTTCGGCATCTTCAGCATGCTGCGGTCGGCCATCGAGTTCCGCCAGAGCCCCTGGATTCTCTGGATCGGCGACCTGTCCGTGCGCGACCCCTACTATGTCACCCCCGTCCTGATGGGCATCACCCAGTTCATCAGCCAGAAGATGACGCCGACCTCGGCCGACCCCAGCCAGGCCAAGATGATGATGATCATGCCCTTCGTCATGACCATCTTTTTCATGAATTTCCAGAGCGGCCTGGTCCTCTACTGGCTGACGTCCAACGTCCTGCAGATCGCTCAGCAGGCCCTGATCAATCGCATGATGAAGCGGAAAAAAGGCGAATCCAATGGAAAATCCAACAAAAAGTGAAGACCTCCAGGAATTCAAAGGCAAGAATTTGGAGGATGCCATCCTCCACGCCGAGCACGTCCTCAAGCTGACCCGGGCCGAATTCAATTACGAGATCGTGACCGAAAAGACCCGTTTATTCGGGATCAGCAAGGAAGTCGTCATCCGGGCCGTGCCCAAGGCCGCCCCGCCTGAAGACGCCGCGGCGTCGTTCCTAGACCGCCTGCTCAAGGTCTTTCCGCTCGAGATCAACTACCGCATCCAGCGGCGCAACAACATCCTGTTCGTCGTCTTCGACGGGCCCGACAAGCAGCTGCTGCTCTGGAAGGACGGCCAGCTCCTGCTGGCCCTGCAGCACGTCCTGAACAAGGTCTCCGGCGAGAAGGTCCAGGTGGACTGCGAGTTCTACCGCAAGCGCAAGGAAAAGAAGATCCGCGAGTACGCTCTCGAAGTGGCCCAGCATGTCCGCCAGAACGGCCGCAGCGAGATCACCGAACTGATGAACCCTTACGAACGGCGGATCGTCCATATCGCCGTCAATCAAGTCCCCGGCATGACCAGCGAAAGCCTGGGCGACGGATTCCTCAAGCGGATCAAGATCTACGCCGCCGGCCGCGACGGCAAGCGGACGCCTCCCCGGGAAGGCGAAGCCTGACCCCCGGGTTCCGATGTTCGAGCATGGCCCCGATGACACCATCGCGGCCGTCGCGACTCCCCCCGGCCCCGGGGGAATCGGCATCCTCCGACTGAGCGGCCCCGGTTCGGTCGGCGTCGCTAAGCGACTCTTTCGACCGCGCCGGTCCGGCGGCACCGGATTCCCGGAACGCCGGGCCATTTTCGGAGATATCCTCGGCCGGAAGGGTGCTGTTCCCTTGGACGAAGGGTTCCTCCTCTACTTCCGGGCCCCCAAATCATATACCAGGCAGGACATCGTCGAAATCAGCTGCCACGGCAGTCCTGCTGTCCTGGAAGAGGCCCTGCGCATGGCTCTTCGGGCCGGGGCCCGCTTGGCCCAACCGGGAGAGTTCACTTTTCGCGCTTTTCTCAATGGCCGCCTGGATATTATGCAATCCGAGGCGGTCGATTCTCTGATCCGCTCCTTTACCCTGCCCCAAGCCCGAGCGGCCTTCCGCCAAGTCCGGGGCGGCCTGACGGAAAAAGTCGGAAAGCTGAGGGCGGATCTGGTCGAGCTTTTGGCCGATGTGGAAAGCACCTTCGAGTTTCCCGACGATGCGCTCGAGATTTCCGAAGCGGGAATCGCCGGACGGCTGAGAGCTTTACAGGCCGTCGTCGAACGGATGATCGAGAGCTATGACGCCGGCCGTATGCTTCGGGAAGGGGTCGGCCTAGCCTTGGCCGGGCGGACGAACGTCGGCAAATCCACCCTATTCAACGCCCTGCTCGATCAGCCGCGAGCCATCGTCTCGGCTGAAGCCGGGACGACAAGGGATTTTCTTCGGGAACGGATGATCGTCAAGGAAGCCGTCTTCCAAATCGTCGATATGGCCGGTCTCGGCCTGGGTCGGACGCCCGTCGAGCGCGAAGGCATCCGGCGCGGCCGCGTGGAGGCCGGGGCGGCCGACGGGGTTGTTTTTGTCTTCGACTCTTCGCGGCCGGCTTCAAGGGCGGATCGGACTTTGGCTGGATCTTTTCCAGGTAAAAAAGCGATTTTCGTCTTCAATAAAAGCGATCGGGCCGGCCGATTCGACATCCGCTCCTTCCTTTCTCTCCGCGCCAGCACCCCGACGATCGCCGTTTCGGCCCTGCGCGGAGACAATATCGCCGCGCTGCGGGAATTGATCCATCGAACATTCGGGGCCAGGCAACGCAGGGAACCCGATGCCGTCCTTCATCTTCGCCAGAAGCTCATCCTGGAGGAGATATGCGGCAGCTTGCGGAATGCCTACCGGACCACCGCAGAGGGGTTCAGGGCTGAGATACTGGCCGAAGAGCTCCAGCCCGCGTTGACCGGCATCGGGCGCCTGACCGGGCAGATTTCGACGGACGAAGTCATCGAAAGCGTATTCAGCCGCTTCTGCCTGGGCAAATAAGCCGTCCTTCGTTCATCTCCGGGAAACGCGGCCCGGAGTCACCGTTGGGGGCAACGGTGCGATGCGCCGTGATCAGTTTCTTTCGTGAGCCCTCAATCCAACAGCTATCGACGGCGCATTGATTGGCCCGGCCAGGCTTTGCGCGGTCCTCATTCGGAAAGTCGCCCCGACTGTCCGAATGAGGGCGGCGAGCTCCTGTTTGTTTTTCCCACAGCTCTCTTCGGCGCCTCCAGCGCTTCGCAGTCCTCGTAGGGACGTCGCATCGACAGTCCCCGCGAGGGCGGAACTGCGCATTCATGATCGTCCGTTCTTGGAGACCACCCACTCCGTTTCGATTCCGTTGGGTGGTCGCGTGCTCAAACAGCCCTCGGCGGTTGCAGCGCTTCGCAGTCCTTGTAGGGACGTCGCTTCGAAAGTCCCCGCGAGGATTGGCTTCCCTCGGCACCTGTAGCCGAAGGCGCGAACCAATCCCCTCCTTGAAGGAGGGGTAGGGGCGGTGATACCAATGGGATCAAAAGTGTTGTGCGCCTTCGGGGTAAGGCGCCGCTCGCTATTTCGCCATTGGCCAATCTTGCTGCGTAGTTCCCTCGCTACGATCACGACTGTAGAAGGAACTGTTCACGCGGCATGATACCGTTGCCCCCAACGGCATACCCCGAACCGCGCTTATTTCCCGGAGATGGGAAAAGATTTATTTTTTAAGGCTTGCGGTCTGTGCGATAATCCGAATTGGCCGCCGGGACGCGCCGACGGCGAAAAGAAATGGCTCAAACCGGTTTTTCCGAAACGTACGACGTCATTGTCGTCGGCGCCGGACACGCCGGTTGCGAGGCGGCCTACGCCGTGGCGACCTTGGGCCTCAGTGTCTGCCTGACGACGATCCATCTGGAGACAATTGCCCAAATGTCCTGCAATCCGGCCATCGGCGGGCTGGCCAAGGGACATCTTGTCCGCGAAATCGACGCCCTGGGCGGGCTGATGGGCGTCCTGGCGGATCAGACCGGCATCCAATTTCGCCTCCTCAATCGCAGCCGGGGTGCGGCTGTGCAAGCCCCGCGGGCCCAATGCGACAAAGCCCGGTACCGGCGGGCGATGACAGCCGTTCTCGAGGCGACGCCGAATCTCCATCTTTTCCAGGGAATCGTCACGGAGATCCTGGTCAAGAACGGCCAAACGAACGGCGTCCAATTGATAGACGGATCGCGACTGGGGGCCAAGGCCGTCGTCGTGACGCCTGGGACTTTCCTCAACGGGCTCATCCATATCGGCGCGAGTCAGTACCCGGCCGGCCGGGCCAACGAGCCCGCGTCCCTGGCGCTCAGCGACAGCTTGCAGAAGCTGGGGCATCGGGTCTTCCGCCTCAAGACGGGAACGCCCATGCGCCTGGACCGCGAAACGATCGATTGGACCCAGTTTGAGGCGCAGGCGGGCGACGAGCCGCCGGTGCCTTTTTCCTACCGGACTCGGGAGCGTCTGGAAAACAAAGTTCTCTGCCATGTGGGGCATACGACTCCGGAAACGCACCGAGTCATTCGCCGGAACATCGATAAATCGCCCCTTTTCGCTGGCGCCATCAAGGGCGTCGGGGCGCGCTATTGCCCTTCGATCGAGGACAAGGTCGTCAAATTCCCCCATCACCCCCGGCATCAGTTCTTTTTGGAGCCGGAAGGCTTGGAAACCAGCGAAGTGTACGTCAACGGCCTTTCCACGAGTCTCCCGTTCGAAGTGCAGAAGGAAATCCTGCGAAGCATCCCCGGCCTCGACGGAGCCGGGATCCTGCGACCCGGCTATGCCATCGAGTATGATGCTTTCGCGTCCGTCGATCTCCATCCGACGCTGGAATCCCGCTTGGCGGCCGGACTCTATTTGGCCGGCCAGATCAACGGAACGTCGGGCTATGAGGAGGCGGCCGCCCAAGGGCTGGCGGCCGGCGTCAACGCCGCGCTTAAGATAAAAAGACGGGCCCCGTTCGTTCCCGACCGGCGCGAATCATACCTAGGCGTTCTGATCGATGATCTGGTCGGTAAAGGCGTCGTGGAACCGTATCGGTTATTTACGGCCAGATCCGAGCGCCGATTGCATTTGAGGATCGACAACGCCGACGTCCGGATGATGCCCCGCGGCCGGGAGATCGGTCTTCTTCCGCCCGAGGTCTATGAGGATTTTTTGCGCCGCAGGGAGAGGATTGGACGCGTTTTCAAGCTTCTGGCGGCCACGCGGGTCAGAAATAAGAAAAACGACAGCATCAGCCTGGTAGAGTACTTGAAAAAGCCTGAAAACCGCTGGGCCGATGTGTTACAATACGCCCGATTTCCAGATCCCCTTGGCGAGGAAGAGGCTCGGCATATCGAGGCCGAGATCAAGTACGAAGGCTATCTTCGGAAGCAGGAAAAAGAGATTTCCAAGTTTCGTAAGATCGACGGACTAAAAATTCCAGCCGCGATCGACTTGAAAGCGATCCGCGGCCTGACTCGGGAAGCAAACGAAAAAATGAGCCAAGCGAAACCGAGAACGATAGGCGAGATGAAAAAAATCCCCGGATTGACACCTTCGGATGTTTTCAGCGTCTATCTTCATGTCGGGGCGGCCGCGAAAAAGCGCAAATCAAGCCCCGATGTTCCACGTGGAACATCCAAGGCCCATGAATAAAATCGTCGCCGTCGCCAATCAAAAAGGAGGCGTGGGGAAGACCACGACCTCGATTAATCTGGCCGCCGCGCTGGCCCTTAAAAAACAGCGAATTCTTCTTGTCGACTTCGATCCCCAGGGGATGGCCACGGCGGGGCTGGGCATCCCGCGCGAATCCAACAAAGGCATTTATCAAGCTATGATGAACGGCCGCGACATCATGGACTGCATCGTCGGAACGGCCCAGGACAACCTCTATGTTTGCCCCTGTTCGCCCGAGCTGGCCGGCGTCGAGGCCGAGCTTTATTCGCGGGAGAAGCGCGAATATGCCCTTCGCGAAACCCTCGAAAAAGCAAGGCCGCGGTTCAATTATATTTTTATCGATTGCCCCCCATCCCTTGGATTTCTGACTATCAACGCCCTCTCGGCCGCAGATTCCATTCTGATCCCTGTCCAGACGGAATTCTTCTGTATGGAGGGGATTCCGGACCTGCTTCACACCTTGAACGAAGTCCGGTCCTATTTCAATCCCGAGCTCTCGATCGAGGGCATTCTCCTGACGATGTTCGACGAGAGGACGAACCTGTCCAAGCAGGTATCGGATGAAGTCCGAAAATCGCTAAAATCCGTGGTCTATAATGTCGTCATCCCCAGGAGTATCCGATTGGCCGAGGCTCCCAGCTTCGGCAAACCCGTCCTGCTCTACGACATCCGCTCCCGCGGCGCGGAGGCTTACCTGAATCTGGCCGAGGAGTTCCTGCAGAAATGAAAAAAGCCCTGGGTAAAGGAATCAAAGCGTTCATTCCGGAGGAATTAGGGATCCTCAAGGACGAGAAGTTCGCTGATGTCGATATTGAGCTGGTCAAGCCGAATCCCGACCAGCCGAGGCTGGATTTCAATGACGACGCAATCGAGGAGCTGGCCGCGTCCATCCGCGAAGCCGGCGTCCTGCAGCCGATCGTAGTCGTCCCCGAGTCCGGCTTCTACAAAATCATCATCGGCGAGCGGCGCTGGCGCGCAGCCCAGAAAGCGGGGCTCCGCAAGATCCCCGTTCTGGTCCGCCACATCCCGCGCGAAGGCCAGCTCGAGATATCGCTGATCGAAAACCTCCAGCGTGAACAGTTGAACCCGGTCGAAGTGGCCATGGCCTATCATCGGCTGATGGACGAGCTGGGTTATACCCAGCAGGAAGTTGCCGAAAAAGTCGGCAAGGACCGGGTTTCCGTCACGAATACCCTGCGGCTCCTGAAGCTTGCGGCCGAGATCCAAGAGCATATCAGGGCCGGGCGGTTGAGCATGGGCCATGCCAAGGCCATCCTGGCCGTCGAAGACGAGCGTGGCCAGATCGAGCTAGCCCGCCGCATCATCAGCAAGGGGCTTTCCGTCCGCGAGGCCGAAGCGGCCGCGGCCGGGCGCAAACTCGCATCGGACAAGCCCCGTTCGAAAAGACGGCTCGATCCCAACCTGGAGTCCGTCCAGGAGGAGCTGCTCAGAGTTTTGGGGACCAAGGTGACGATCGACGGCACGGCCAAAAAGGGCGTCATCAGGGTCCATTACTACACGCTGGAAGACCTCAATCGGATTTTCGACCTTATCAAGGGAGCGAAGGCATGAAAGACAAGGAACGCAAAATCGACGAGACCAAAATCACCGGGTTTTTCGACGACGGGACTGAATTCAACGGCGAGCTCAAGTTCAAGGGCTCGTTCCGCGTAGACGGCTTCTTTCGCGGCCGGATCGATTCCGAGTCCCATCTGATCATCGGCGAGCGGGGCAAGGTTGAGGCCGACGTTCATGTCTCCTTCGCCCTGATCAACGGCGAATTCCGGGGCACGATCGTGGCCACCGAGCGGATCGAGATCCACAGCCGCGGCCGCGTCTTCGGGACGATTCAGGCGCCCAAGCTGGTCATCGAAGAAGGCGCCTACCTCGAGGCGAACTGCCAGACGCTCGAATCCAAATCGACCGAAGACGAAGTCAAGTCGATCATCGAACAGTGAGGCCCGGCTTGGCCATTGGCATCATTCCCGTCCGTTATGGGGCCACCCGGTTTCCGGGCAAGCCGCTGGCTCCGATTCTGGGCCGGCCTATGGTGCAATGGGTTTATGATGGGGCCGCGCGGGCGACCCGCCTTGAGCGCGTTATCGTGGCCACGGACGATGAGCGCATTTTTAACGCCGCGCGCGGGTTCGGGGCCGAAGCCGAGATGACTTCAGCCGCGTGTGAATCGGGAACCGATCGGGTCGCCGAAGTCGCGGCCCGGACGGATGCCGGGATCATCCTCAACATCCAGGGCGACGAGCCCCTGATCGAAGGCGCCATGCTCGATCCTCTGGTGGAGGCCGTCGAGGCCGGCGCGGCGATGGCGTCCCTTATGATCCGAGAGACCGACCCGGCCCTCCTGGCCGATCCCAACGTTGTCAAGGTCGTCGTCGACCGCGGCGGGGAAGCCCTCTATTTCTCGCGGGCCGCGCTGCGGTCCGATAGTTCCGACTATTTCTATCGGCATATAGGTATTTATGCCTTCCGCCGCGACGTCCTGCTCGGCTACCGGGACTTGCCCCCCTCGCGCTTGGAGCGGGCCGAGCGGCTGGAGCAGCTGCGGGCCCTGGACGCCGGCCTCCGCATCCGGATGGTCGAGACGCGCGTCGCGACCTTGAGCGTCGACGCGCCGGCGGATATAATCAAGGTCGAAAATCTCCTGCAGAGGCGGACGTCATGAGCAAGCACATCTTCGTCACGGGCGGCGTCCTGTCGGGCCTGGGCAAGGGCATCGCCGCAGCCTCGATCGGGCGCCTGCTGGAAAGCCATGGATTTAAGATCACGATCCAGAAGTTCGACCCCTACCTCAACGTCGATCCCGGGACGATGAGCCCCTTCCAGCACGGCGAGGTCTTCGTCACCGATGACGGCGCCGAGACCGACCTCGACCTCGGCCACTACGAGCGCTTCACCTCGACTCGGACGACCAAGTATCACAGCTGGACGGCCGGCAAGATCTACGAGCTGATCATCCGCCGGGAGCGGCGCGGCGAGTACCTGGGCAAAACCGTCCAGGTCATCCCCCATGTCACGGACGAGATCAAGAGCGCCTTCGAGGCCGTCACCGCCGACAACGACGTCGTCATCCACGAGATCGGCGGCACGGTCGGCGACATCGAGAGCCTGCCCTTCCTGGAGGCCACCCGCCAGATGCGGCTCGAGCTGGGGCCGGAGAACACCGTCTTCGTCCACCTGACCTTGGTGCCTTACGTCGGCACCTCGGGCGAGCTCAAGACCAAGCCCACCCAGCACACCGTCAAAGAGCTGCGGGCCATCGGGATCCAGCCGGACGTCCTGCTCTGCCGGACGGACCGAGCCCTGGGCGCCGACCTCAAGACCAAGATTTCGCTCTTCACCAACGTCCCGGTCGAGGCCGTCATCGGGGCTCGAGACGTCGAAAACATCTACGAAGTGCCGCTGACGTTCGCCCGCGAGGGCTTGGACGCCATCCTGATCAAGAAGCTCGGCCTGGCGCCGCGCCGGCAGAATCTGGATCAGTGGAAGTCGCTGATCAGCCGCATCCGCAACCCCAAGGACGAGGTCGACATCGCCCTGGTCGGCAAATACGCCGGCCTGCGCGACGCTTATATCAGCCTCAAACAGGCCCTGGACCACGGCGGCATCGCCCACCGCCTGAAGGTCAACGTCCACTGGATCGAGGCGGAGGATCTGCAGAAAGGCAAGCCCGATAAGATCCTGGGCGGCGCCGACGGCATCCTCATTCCGGGGGGCTTCGGCCATCGCGGCATCGAGGGCAAGATCCGGGCCGTCCAATTCGCCCGCGAGAACAAGGTTCCCTTCTTCGGCATCTGCCTGGGGATGCAATGCGCCACAATCGAGTTCGCCCGCCATGTGGCCGGCCTGGCTGGCGCCACCAGCACCGAGTTCGACGCCGGGGCCGCGCTCAAAATCTTCTTCAAGTGGCGCGAGCTGAAGGGCATCCAGGACCTGGGCGGGACGATGCGCCTGGGCCAGTACCTGTGCCGCCTGGAGAAGGGCACCCGGGCTTATGAGGCCTACCGATCGCCCGAGATCTACGAGCGCCACCGCCACCGCTTCGAGTTCAACCCCGAATATGAGAAGCCGCTGATGGAAGCGGGCCTGCGAATCTCGGGCAAAAACCCCGACTACGGGCTGGTCGAGCTCGTCGAGATCCCGAACCATCCGTGGTTCCTGGGCTGCCAATTCCATCCGGAGTTCAAGTCGCGCCCGCTCAAGCCGCACCCGCTTTTCCGGGCCTTCATCGGAGCCAGCTATGCCCACCGCGGCAAGACGCGTAAGCATTAGTCCCGGCGTTTCGCTCGGCGGCGGCGCGGGGCTTTTCCTGATCGCGGGACCCTGCGTCATCGAGAGCCGGCGGCATGCGCTGGCCTTGGCCCGCCGGATCGACGCCGTCTGTCGGGGGCTCCGCATCCCGTTTGTCTTCAAGGCCTCCTTCGACAAGGCCAACCGCTCCTCGGTCGAATCCTTCCGCGGCCCCGGGCTGGAAGCGGGCCTGGACGTGCTGCGGGCCGTCAAGGACGAGGTCGGCGTTCCCGTCCTCTCCGACATTCACGAGGCCTGGCAGGCCGGGCGGGCGGCCGCCGTCCTCGACGTCATCCAGATTCCCGCCTTCCTTTGCCGCCAGACCGACCTGTTGGCGGCCGCCGCGGATACGGGCAAGCCGATCAACATCAAGAAAGGCCAGTTCATGTCCCCGGCCGAGATGAAGAATGCCGTCGACAAGGTCCGTTCCCGCGGGAACGACCGGATCCTACTGACTGAGCGGGGGACTTCCTTCGGATACAACAATCTGGTCGTCGACGTCCGGGGCATCCCCCTGATGCAAAGCTTCGGCTGCCCGGTCGTCATCGACGCCTCGCACAGCGTCCAGCGGCCCGGCGGCCAAGGGACCGCGAGCGGCGGCGAGGCCGGGGAGATCCCGACGATTGCCCGGGCCGCCCTGGCGGCGGGGGCCGACGGCCTCTTCCTCGAAGTCCACGAGGCGCCCGAGCGGGCCCTTTCGGACAAGCACAATACCTTCCCGCTTCGCCGGCTGGAAGCCCTGCTGCGGGGCCTCGTCCGGCTGAAGGCGGCGCTTGGTGGGGGACGGGCATGACCAAGAAAGACCTCCTCGCGGCCGCCCGCGAGGTTCTGGACATTGAGGCCCGCGCCGTCGGCGCCCTGGCCGGCCGGCTCGACGACGGCTTCCTCAAAGCCGTCGACATCATCTGCCGGACCAAGGCCCGGATTATCGTTATCGGCATGGGCAAGTCGGGGCTGGTGGGGCGAAAAATCGCCGCCACCCTGGCCAGCTGCGGCACGCCGGCCATGTTCGTCCATCCGGCCGAGGCCGGGCACGGCGACCTAGGCATGATCCTCAAGGACGACGTCGTCCTGGCCGTCTCCTACAGCGGCGAGACGCGGGAGATCATCGACCTATTGACCTTCTTCAAGCGGATCGGCGTCAAGCTTATCAGCCTGACCGGGAATCGGCACAGCCGGATCGCCCGCTACAGCGACGTCGTCATCGACGCCCGGGTCGATCATGAAGCCGGGCCGAGCGGGCTGGTGCCGACGGCCAGCTCCACCGCGGCCCTGGCCATGGGCGACGCCCTGGCCATCGCGGTCATGCGCAAGAAGGGCCTGGGCGAGAAGGACTTCGCCCGCATCCACCCCAAAGGCGCCCTGGGCAAGAAGCTGCTCAAGGTCGAATCGCTGATGCATAAAGGCCGCGACATCCCCGGCGTCGGCCTGGCCGCGCCGATGGCCGAGGCCGTGGAAGAGATGACCCGCAAGCGGCTGGGCATGACCTGCGTTCTCGATGCCGACGGCCGCTTGGCCGGCGTCATCACCGACGGCGACCTGCGGCGCCTCATCCGGCTCCATCGGGACGCCCTCTTCGGGCTGACCGCGGCCGAGGGCATGACCAAGGATCCCGTCACGGTCGGCCGGGCCGGCTTAGCCACCGAGGCCCTCAACCTGATGGAGGCCAAGCGGATCACCTCGCTCGTGGTCCTGGACGACGACGGTCGGGCGGTCGGCATCATCCACCTCCACGACCTGTGGCGCACGGAGATGTTCTGATGACCAACCGTGCCCGGGCCCGTCGGATCCGTATGATCCTGACCGACGTGGATGGGACGCTGACCGACGGCACCTTGGCCGTAATGCCGGACGGGGAGGAGATCAAGTCCTACCATGTCAAGGACGGGCTGGCCGTCCTACTGGCCCAATTGGCCGGGCTCAAGCTGGGCATCATCACCGGCAAACGCTCGCGCGGCCTGGAGCACCGGGCGGCCCGGCTGAAGATCGACGAGCTCGTCCAGGGGGCCGTCGACAAGATGCCGCCGTTCCGCGACATCCTGACACGCCATGGCCTCCGGCCGGAGGAAGTGGCCTTCATCGGCGACGACCTGGGCGACCTGGCGGTCCTGCGGATGGCGGGCTTCTCGGCCGCCGTGGCCGACGCCCATCCGGCCGTGCGCAAGAGCGTCCACTATGTCTGCAAGGCCCGGGGCGGCCGCGGCGCCTACCGCGAGCTCGTCGATTACATTCTCACGGCCCAACGGAAATGGGATCTCGTAACGGCCGAGTTCAAGACCATTTTCGACCGCAAGCTCTGACGCCGAGAAGGGAGGACTCCTTGACGATCAACCCCAGCATCTTCCGCGAATACGACATCCGCGGCATCGTCGACCAGGACCTGACCCCCGAGGTCGTCCGGACGCTCGGCCTGGCCATGGGCGTCTATTTCCGGCGCCGGGACAAGCGCCGGGTGGCCATGGGCCGGGACTGCCGGTTGAGCTCGCCGGCCTACGCCGAGGCCTTGAGCCAGGGCTTGCGCGCGGCCGGATGCTCCGTCGTTTCGATCGGGACGGTGCCGACGCCGCTCCTCTATTTCATGATCTTCCACCGCGGCCTCGAGGCCGGGGTCATGATCACCGGTTCGCACAACCCGCCGGAGTACAACGGCTTCAAGATGATGTGCGGCCAGGACACTCTCTATGGCGACGCGATCCAGGACGTACGGCGGCTGATCGAAGCCGGCGACCTGCCGACCGAGGGCCCCGGCGAGGAAACGCAATTAGACATCATCCCCGAGTACACGGCCTATGTTCTGGGGCTGATCAAGCCGGCCCGACCGCTCTCGATCGTCATCGATGCAGGCAACGGAACCGGCGGCGTCGTGGCCGTGCCGATCTTCCGGAAGCTGGGCTGCAAGGTGACGGAGCTCTTCTGCGACATGGACGGGCGATTCCCCAACCATCATCCCGACCCGACCCTGCCCGAGGCCATGGAAGCCCTGGTCAAGGCCGTCCGGGAAACGGGCGCCGACTTGGGCATCGCCTACGACGGCGACGCCGACCGGCTCGGGGTCGTGGACGACGCCGGACGCCTGCTCTGGGGCGACCAGCTGATGATCCTTTTCGCCCGCGACATCCTCAAAGACCATCCCGGGGCGGCCATCATCTCCGAAGTCAAGGCCACCCAGGTCCTCTACGACGAGATCGCCAAGCTCGGCGGGCGGCCGATCATGTGGAAGACCGGCCATTCCCTGATCAAGAAAAAGATCAAGGAGGAGCATGCCCTGCTGGCCGGCGAGATGAGCGGCCATTTGTTCTTCGCCGACCGCTGGTACGGGTTCGACGACGCCATCTACGCCTCGGCCCGGCTGGTCGAACTGGTCGCCAAATCCGATCGCAAGGTCTCGACGATGCTGGCGGACCTGCCCCGGACTTTCAGCACTCCCGAGATCCGCATCTATGCCTCCGACGAGGTCAAGTTCCGGATCGTCGACGAGGTTAAGGCCGCCCTGAAGGCCCGGGTGCCGATCATCGACATCGACGGCGTCCGAGCCCGTTTCCCGCGCGGCTGGGCCCTCGTCCGGGCGTCCAACACCCAGGCCGTCCTGGTCCTGCGCTTCGAAGCCGAGACTGAGGCGGATCTCGAGGCCATCCGGGCCGAGGTCAAAGGCTTGGTGGCCCAGGCGATCCACAAGCTGGGCCAATGAAGGCGAGCGCGCCGGACCTCAAGGCCGTCATCATGGCCGGGGGCAGCGGCACCCGGTTCTGGCCGCTCAGCCGCCGTCGATCGCCCAAGCAGTTTCTGCCGATCGCGGGGGAGACGGCCATGATCCGGGAGACGCTCGACCGCGTTCTGCCGCTCATCCCGGCCCGCGACGTCTATACCGTGGCCGGGGCCGGCCATACCGCGACGATTCGCCGTCTGCTGCCAGAGCTGCCGGCGGCCAATCTCCTGGTCGAGCCCGCGGCCCGCAATACGGCGCCTTCTCTCATCCTGGCGACGGCCGCCGTGTATCTGCGCAATCCCGAGGCCGTGGTGGCGGTCCTGGCCTCCGACCACCTGATCCGGGACCGGAAGACGTTTCTGCGCAAGCTTAAGGCCGCCGCTAAGACCGCGGCCGCTAAGGATTGCCTGGTCACCTTCGGCATTCCGCCCACCTTCCCGTCGACGGGCTACGGATACATCCGGTATGAGAAGGACGCTGGCTTCGTCGCCGCCGGCGAGGTGTTTTACCCCGCGGCCGAGTTCAAGGAAAAGCCCCGCCTGGAGCAGGCTCGGGCGTTTCTGGAGGCGGGCAACTACCTCTGGAACTCGGGCATGTTCCTATGGCGGGCCTCGGTCTTTGCCGAGCGCCTCGAAGCGTTCGCCCCGGACTTCCATCCCTATTGGGTCCGCATCCTGGACGCGCTGCGGGCCAAGTCCGCCTCCCGGCTGAAGGCGGTCTTCCGGGAGATCCCGGCCCTGTCGATCGACTACGCCCTGATGGAGCGAGCCCGCGGTGTCGTCGTCCTGCGCGGCGACTTCGGCTGGTCGGACGTGGGGGCCTGGTCCTCGCTATTCGACGTCTGGGAGAAAGACGCGGACGGCAACGCGGCCGTCGGCGACGTCCTGCAACTTGACTCGTCGGGGACGCTGTGCCGCAATCCCGGGCGGTTTACCGCCCTCATCGGCGTGCGGGATTTGATCGTGGTCGACACGCCGGACGCCCTGCTTGTTTGCGCCAGGGATCAGGACCAGCGGGTCAAGGAAGTGTTGGATTTTCTGGCCCGCTCCGGCCGCGTCAAACAGATCTAGCTTCAGTGGCTGGAGAGACGGTCCGTCTTGGTCAGCCAGGAGGGATCTTCGACGGGGTCGGACTGGCCGAGGGCGAGGCGGTCATAGAGGGCGGTCCGGGAGATGTTGAGGATGCGGGCCGTCAGGCTCTTGTTGTAGAAGGTCCGATCCAGAAGGTATTCGATGTAG
>JAPKZJ010000033.1 GCA_026393855.1 Candidatus Aminicenantes bacterium | reverse complement strand
AGCTTGCCCTGGGGATTGGGGCGCTGGAAGTGGAGGCCGCGCAGAGTGCCGCGGCACGAGCGCGAGTGGTTGTCTTGGACAAACGGCCCGGGGATGCCGGCGTCGCGGTATTTGCGCTCGGAGTAGGTCTCGAGGAAGAACCCGCGCTCATCGGCATAGACATCGGGCGTGATGATCTTGACGTCCGGCAGGCCGGGCGCAGAGGCGAAGATAAGGGCCACGATTAAAACCCGCCGTCGGCCAGGCGCAGGAGATAGCGGCCGTACTCGTTCTTGTCCATGACTTTGGCTTGGGTGCGAAGCTCAGCGGCGTCGATGTAGCCGCGGCGGAAGGCGATCTCCTCGACGCAGGCGACCTTCAGGCCCTGCCGCTCCTCGATCGTCTGGACGAAGTTGGAGGCCTGGAGGAGCGAGTCGTGGGTGCCCGTGTCGAGCCAGGCGAAGCCGCGGCCGAGGAGCTCGACCTTGAGGGCGCCGCGGTCGAGGTAGGCGCGATTGAGGTCCGTAATCTCGAGCTCGCCGCGCGGCGAGGGTTTGAGCGCGCGGGCGACGGAGGCGACCTCGTTGTCGTAGAAATAGAGCCCGGGCACGGCGTAGTGAGAGCGCGGGTGGGCAGGTTTTTCTTCGAGGGAGAGGACGCGGCCGGAGGGATCGAACTCCACGACGCCGTAGCGCTCGGGGTCGCGGACGAGGTAGCCGAAGACGAGGCCGCCGGAGGCGAGGGTGCCGGCCCGCTCGAGAATCTCGGACAGGCCGCTGCCGAAGAAGATGTTGTCGCCCAGGACAAGGGCGCTGGGGTCGCAGCCGATAAACTCCTCGCCGATGAGGAAAGCCTGGGCCAGGCCCTCGGGGCGCGGCTGGATTTTATAGGCGAAGCGCAGGCCGAGCTGGGCGCCGTCGCCGAGGAGGGATTCGAAGCGGGGCAGATCCTCGGGCGTCGAGATGATGAGGATGTCGCGGATCCCGGCCATCATCAGGACCGAGAGGGGGTAATAGATCATCGGCTTGTCGTAGATGGGCAGGAGCTGTTTGCTGACGACGCGGGTGATGGGAAAGAGGCGCGTGCCGGCTCCCCCGGCGAGGATGATGCCTTTCATGGATGTAGAATAGTGGCGGGGGCGGGGGGTGTCAAGCGTAGGGAGCCTAGAGGTTGCCCTTGCGCCGACCGCCGAAGCGTTTGCCACGCCAAGGGCTCGCAATGACAATGTGGAAGCTCGCGATGACAAAAGATCTTCAAGGGAGGGGACAGGGCTTAACATAATCGCCGATAATAATTATTGCTATTAGGTTACACTTATAGTAACCTATTAACATAATGCAGGCTGTGGCTGAAAAAGTCCTCCTTCTATCCCCACCGGGGGGGCTGTTCGATGAAACTGTCGTTCGGAATCTCTTCCCCGAGCGGTCCGAAGAGGCCCGCAAGGTGCTCGTGCACCGCGCCGTCTCGGCGGGTGAAGTCATCCGGCTCAAGCCCGGGCTATTCCTGCTCGCTCCGGAGCTTCGGAAAACCCATCCTCATCCGTTCGTCGTCGCGGCGATACTGCACTCCCCCTCCCACGTCAGCTTGGAATCGGCCCTAAGCCACCACGGCCTGATCCCGGAAGCGGTTTATCAGGTCGGTAGCGTGACGTCGCTCCGAAGCCGGACGTTTCATACGCCGGTCGGCGTTTTCAGCTTTGTCCGCGTTCCGGCCGATGATCCGAGAGCCGGCGTCCAGGCGCTGAAGGTCGATGGCCGGAGCTGGGCTTTCGTCGCGACTCCCCTCAGGGCCATCGCCGACCTGATCTATACGAGAAGAGAAGTGAGCTGGGTTAAGGACGGCCTCGCCTTCCTGACGGAATCCATGCGGATCGATCGGGACGATCTCGAAAATATCCCGTTTGAAAGCCTGGACGAGATCTGCGAGAGCCTCCGGAGCCGTCGGGTAACGGATTATCTTAGGGCGCTGACGAGGGAGATCAAGACATGAGGCAAAGGGTCCTCGAAGAAAAGCTCAAGGAATATTCAATTACGGGTACCATCGACCAGGAAAACGTCCTCCAGGAGCTCGTCCAGCAATACGTCTTGGCCGGCCTCGCCCGGGCCGGGTTCTTTGCGAGCGGGCAGGCGGTTTTTCACGGCGGGACCTGCTTGCGCATCATCTATGGGATGAGCCGTTTCTCCGAGGACCTGGACTTTTTTCTGAAACGGCCGGATCCGGATTTTCGATGGGGGCGGTATCTCGCCGCCGTGGGCAAAGACGCAACCGGGGAGGGCTTCCGCTTCAGCGTTCAAGACAAGTCCGGCGAGGCCGGAGCGGTTAAGAAGGCCATGATCCGGGCGGAATCCATCGGCCGGTTTCCGCCGATTGATTTGCCATTCGAAAGGGACCTCCGGAAGCTCATCAAGGTGAAGCTCGAAATCGACGTCAATCCCCCGCTTGGGTCGAGCTATGAAACGCGCTACCTCGCTTTTCCCGTGACCGCCGCTTTGACCACTCAGTCCCTGGCCTCCGGATTCGCCATGAAGATAGGGGCGATGCTCGGTCGGACGTATACGAAGGGACGAGACTGGTATGACTTCATTTGGTACGTCAACAGAAGGACCGTTCCGGATCTTGTGCTCCTGAGCCATGCTCTCGATCAGCAGGGCCCATGGGCGGGACAGAGGGTCGAGGTCGATGCAGGCTGGGTTGAGACGAGCTTGCGGAAGAGAATCGCCGAAGTCGATTGGGCGGTGGTGCGCCGGGACGTGGAGCGGTTCCTGCCGCTACGGGAGCAGGAAGCGTTGAAATTGTGGGGGAGGGACTTGTTCCTCCAACTTCTAGGCGTTTTGATGGAAAACCTCGCCGAGGGGTCGTGACCCGGGCTTTACGGTCACGCCTCAAGATTCGCGAAACGAATCTTGAGGCAGGTCTTTCTGCATTTAACGTTTTTGGCGAGGCCTGTTGACAGCCGAATACGCATGTACTACTTTGCTTTCAGGCTGAATGTGCGCGGGGAAGCGCGAATAGATCCCCGAGGCCTGCGATCTTATTCATAGTGAGAGGCGAAATAAAATGCGCGAGCAAAGAACGAATTCGAACCGAATCGGGATGAAGGCGATGCGGGTTGCCGTGGTTGTCGCCGCGGCCATTCTCGCCGCGGGAGCCGGGGGGCTGTGGGCCGGGCCTGGGGCCGGAGAAGACGAACCGCAAGGGCCGATCATCGGGGCGGCGACGCCCGGAAGAACGAATCCCTCGATTTTCACGCTCAAGTTCGGCTACCAGACGAAGCCGGCGACGGATTCGTTCGGAGACGCCTGGCTGATCGCTCTGAATTGGGACTTCGGGATCAGCCGGAACCTGGCCTTCGGGTTCGAGATCCAGCCGGCCTATCGATCGTCGGAGGAATTGGGTCTCCATAGCTTTCCGGTCATGGGCTGGCTGCACCTGAAGGTCGGCGAGAACCTGGGGCGGTCTATGTCGGCGCGGGAGCGGGGGGCGAGATGATCATGTCCATGATCACCCTGGAGGAGACGACGGAGACGGAGTTCAAGGCCAACTTCGGTTTCAAACTGATGTTTGGGGCGATCGTGGACCTGGGGGGCGTGGGCCTTGTCTTGGAGTATCAGATGGCCAGGATCGCGGATGCCGCCCTCGACCCCAACTTCTGGCGCCACCATATCCTCGTTGGTTTTATGTTTTAAAAAGGGTCAGGTCTCAACATTCAACATTTCTCGTAAAGTCCTCGAGAACCGAGAGACGGGGCGATTACTTTTTTGTTTGATTAAACAGTAATACCGTAGTATGATTGTTTTCCTACCGAACAGAAAAGCGAGGCTTGGGGGGGGAAACGAAAAAATGAGAAATTCCGTCAAATTTGCCGTCAGTATTCCATGTCAGGAGTATGACGAAATGGAAGCCATCCGGAAGAAAGCCGGGGTGACGAGGAGCGCCTTTATTCTCGGGATTTTTCGGGAGTGGCGGGCGGCGCGGCTGCGGGAAAACGCGGTCAAATCATATATCGCCGGGTATCGCGAGAGGCCCGAGGATCCTACGTTCGCCGAGGCCATGGCCCGGGCGGCGGCCGAAATTCTGTCGGATGAGGATTGGTCGTGAGAAGAGGCGAAGTCTGGTGGGCCGATCTGGGCCCGCCGGCGGGGAAGCGGCCCGTGGTCCTTTTAAGCCGGGAGGAAGCCTATGCCGTGAGGAGCGCCGTGACCGTGGCGCCGCTGACGAGGACCGTGCGCGGGATCGCGGTCGAGGTCGCGTTGGGCGAGGAGGACGGCGTCCCGAAGCCGTGCGTCGTAAACCTTGATTCCATTGTGACGATCCCCAAGCGATTGCTGGCGGCGAGAATCACGAGCTTGAGCGCCGAGAGGATGCGGCAGATAAGGGAGGCGATCCGGTTCGCCTTGGGTCTGGAATAGGGGTCAGGTCTCAACATTCAACATTTCTCGCGCGCGTGAAAATCCGGCCTCGGCCCGAACGGATTGCTAAATTGCTAAATTTTTCTTGACAAAGGCCAAATTTGTAGTTACATTAGTATTGCAATTGTAGTCACCAAGAAAAGTAAATCATGCGTTTCGTCAATGTTAGAGAGCTTAAAAGCAAGACGTCAGAAATACTCCGGGCGGCTGCGGGCGAGGATATCGTCGTCACGAATCACGGCAAGCCTGTGGCCGTCGTTACCGGCATAGATGCGGGGGATCTGGAGAGGATCGGGCGCGGAGGCGGAGCGGGAAGGGTCGCTGAGGGCCCACCGGTGTGGCATACGAGTGCGCACGATTCGGATGCCGGTTTGCCGCATCCCGCACCGTCGCCCTTCCCCCCCTCGGAAGGGCGTATTGAAATCGACCCAGCTTCCGGGGCAAGGCGGAGGCCTGATTGGAATCCCCTGAAGGCCGTGTTTTGGGATTACCCGAATCTGACGGAAGAGCGAGCTCTCAAGGCGTTTCTTGCTGAGGCGAAAGCGAATCCCGAAAGCGGATCGCTTGATTGGGCCATGACCAGATTGCTCGAACGCGGTCGAGTCGTCGATGTTAAAAAGCTCTTCGACTGGAGCGAGATCCGAATGGCATTGACTCGGGTCCGCTTATCGCCCTGGGCAAGGGCCAAGTGGAATCGCATGCTCGAGGTATACGATCATGCTTAGCTGGTTCCCTGAAGCTTTTGTTGGGCCGGACCAAAAACGGGTTCTTGTCCAATTGGCCGGGTTGCCGGAAATAGAAGAGCATTTTTTCCTCACCGGCGGCACAGCCTTGGCTAGAAGGGAGGGCATCGATACTCCCGGGATGATCAAGCCTATCGAAATGACGGATTTCTGGAAGTTCTATGAGGAATTGGCTGGACGGCTTTATCGGCGCGGCGCCAAAAGCTTCTAACCCAAAACTAGATTGCCCTTCTACTCAACTTTTAAGCATCTTTCGTTACAAATACGGTGCTTTTTGTGACACTATTTGCCACAAAACTGATTAAAGGAGGCCCGCGCCCTATTTGAAGGCCGAACCAACTGCGATGATCGAGAAGCCCGCCTTGCGCAGGTCCGGGTAGAAGTGCTGCAGCATGCGGCGGCCGTCCATGATCAGCGGCCGGCCCTTGAGCCCGCGCAGCAGCTCGCCCAGCCCTCGGAATTGCGGCCAGTCCGTGGCAATGATCACGGCGTCGGCCGCGTCCACCGCCCTGGCTTCGTTGGGGAAATACTTGATCTTGCGGGACGGCGGGAAGAGGACTTTGAACGAATCCATCGCGGCCGGATCGTAGATCCGGATCTCGGCAGTACCGCGCGAGGACAGCACGCGGGCAAGGTCGATGGCCGGCGTATTGCGGATGTCGTTGGTGCTGCGCTTGAAGGCGACGCCAAGGAGGGCCACTTTTTTGCCCGCCCAGGAAAAGCCCGCTTCCTTCTCGGCCCGGTCCAAAAACCCCAGCAGTTGACGCCTGTTGGCCAGATAAGTCTCGTTGACCAGATGCGGCTCCTTGCCCGCTTCTTTGAGCTGGGCCGAGAGCGAGCGGGCGTCCTTGATCAGGCACGAGCCGCCGGCGTAAAGGCTGTTGTAGAGGCCCCACGAGCCGATGCGCGGATCGCCGGCCAGGATGCGGCGGACGTTCTCGAACTGCAGGTCGGGGAAAGCCTCGCAGGTGCGGCCGATGACGTCAAAGCAGACGGCCAGCTTGCTGAAGAGAACGAAGTTGGCCAGCAGCTTGCCGGCCGCGGCCTCCTTGGGGTTGACCTCGACATACTCGACGCCGGGGGCGTGGACAAAGCGCTGGTAGATGCGGCGCATGACGGCGAAATCGCGCTCGCGCCAGGCGCCGACGACGATGCGGTCGGGCTTGAGCGAGCCGGAGACGGCCTTGCCCTCGACCAGAAATTCGGGGTTGGAGACGATGCCGAAGTTCCGCACCCCGCGCTTGCGCAGAATCTCGGCGGTGCGGTCGACCATGACCACGGGGACGGTGCTCTTGTTGACCAGCACGACATATTGGGTCTGGCGGCCTTTGTTGCGGCGGGCTAGGGCCTTGGCCAGGCGGTCGGCAGCGGCGTTGTAGTAGGACAGGTCGGAGGCGCCGGTCTCGCCGATCTCGGGCGTCGGCAGGCACATAAAGACGGCGTCGCAGACGTCGAGGAACGATTCGACCTTGCGGTAGTCGGAGACGAGCTCGATGCGCTCGCGGTTGCGGACGAGGAGGTCGCCCAAGCCTTCCTCGAAGAGGCAATTCTCGATCGTGTCGCGGTCGCCCGAGCCGAGCATAGCGATGCGGCGCTCGTCGATGTCGTAGACCAGGGTGCGGTGGCCGGAGTCGGCCGAAACGGCGGCCGAGCAGGCCCCCACGAATCCCGCGCCGATATAGAGGATGTTGACGGACGAGAGCGAGAGGAAGGGCACGGAGACAAGGGTAAAAGAGGGCGCGGCGGCGGCTGGCTTTTTCTTATATGGCATATTTGGCTCCCAGGCGAATTGGGTTGTATTATAGCAAAATCGCTCTTTGATTGTCGTTGCGAGGAAGCGAAGCGACGCGGCGGTGCTTCGCCGTCCTCGACACGATATCGCCTCGACCATCGTCGCGAGGGCAACCCGTCAGGCCCCGAGATCCCTCGCCAAGGCTCGGGATGACAACCCATCTCAAAATCAGGGATTGCGTTTCGCGTTAACGAGTCCCGCTCTGTCATCGCGAGCCCTACCTGGAGGGGAGGGCGTGGCGATCTGAGATCCCTCGCCAGGGCTCGGGATGACGGACCCTCCAATGAGCCAGGGCCCGATTAGGCATAAAACTCTTTGACCTTAGCCACCACGAAATCTTTCATCTCGTCCGTCAGCTCGGGATAGACGGGCAGCGAAAGGACGGCGTTGGCCGCGTGCTCAGCGGCCGGGAACGTCCCGAGCGGACAGCCGAGTTCCCCGAAGCACTCCTGCAGGTGAAGCGGCAGGGGGTAATAGACGGCGCAGCCGATGGACGCCGCCTTGAGGTGGGCCAGCAGCTTATCGCGGTCCTTGGCCCGGATCGTGTACTGATTATAGATGTGATAGTGGCGATCGCCCGAAGCGCGGTAAATGGGCGCAGGCGTCTTGATCAGGCCGCGGCCCGTCAGCCCGGCAGCGGCGAAGGCGCGGTCGTAATAGTCGGCGTTCTTCTTGCGGCCGTCGGACCAGGCGTCGAGGTGCTTGAGCTTGACGTCGAGGACGGCGGCCTGGATGGCGTCGAGCCGGAAGTTGCCGCCGACGAATTTGTGGAAGTAGGTCGAGGGCGCGCCGTGCACGCGCAGGAGCTTGAGCTTGTCGTAGAGGGCCGGGTCGTTGGTCAGGACCATGCCGGCGTCGCCGAAGGCCCCGAGATTTTTGGACGGAAAGAAGGAAAAGCAGCCCATGTCGCCGATCGAACCGCAGCGGCGGCCTTTGTACTCGGCGCCGATACTTTGGGCCCCATCCTCGATGACCGGGATGCCGAGCCGGCGCGAGAGGGCCATGATCGGGTCCATATCGGCCATCTGGCCGAAGAGGTGGACGGGGATGATGGCCTTGGTGCGCGGGGTGACGGCAGCCTCGATCTTGGCCGGGTCGATGTTGAAGGTGCTGGGGTTGATGTCGACGAAAACGGGCTTGGCGTGGAGGCGGTGGATGACGCCGGCGGTGGCGAAGAAGGTGAACGGCGAGGTGATGACTTCGTCGCCCGGGCGGACGTCGAGGGCCATTAGGGCTATGAGAAGAGCGTCGGTGCCGGAGGAGACGCCCACGGCGAACTTGGCGCCGGAGTAGGCGGCGACGGACTTTTCGAAGGCCTCGACCTTGGGGCCCATGATGAAGTATTGCGCGTCGCAGACTTCGTCGATGACGGCCCGGACCTCGTCGCGGATGGTTCGGTATTGGGCCTTAAGATCGAGCATCGGGACATTGGTGACCATGAGAGCGGCTCCTTCTCGGATAAGCGTTAGAATGAATGCGAAAAGGCCAAAATGACTCGATATTATGACACGCCGGGCTCGACCGAACAAGAGGGGAAAAGAT
>JAPKZJ010000032.1 GCA_026393855.1 Candidatus Aminicenantes bacterium | reverse complement strand
AGATCGCGCTCTTCCTCAACCGCTATGCCCGCAAATCCGTTGTATGGCGGATTTCCAATGATGACGAGGATGCGGTCGGAACGCTTGATGTGGTCGGCGGCGTCCCGCTCTTGTTCCATTTCGGGAAACAGGACATGCGTTTTCGGGACTTTGGGCGGCTCCCACCCCGTTAAGGCATTGGTCAGATAGACGCCGACGCGCTCCGGCGGATTCCCCCGGTCGGTCAGCGGCGCCCCAAGGCTCTCAAGCTCCAAGCCCAATTGAAGATGAGAAATCACGAACGGCGCGGGCAAAATCTCGAAGCCGAAAACCCGTTCCATGGCCGCTTTTTTGAGGTCGTTGGCGACAAGAGCATCCCCGCCCTTGTCGCGCAGTGTCTCGGCGATCCGGCGAAGAACAGCCCGTAAATAGGTGCCGGTGCCGCAGCAAGGGTCGAGAACCACCACGTTCGGGTCGGCCAAACCGTCGGCCAGGCCAAGCTCGGAACGCAGGACGGCATCGACGCGCTCGACTTGGTAGCGGACGATTTCTTCGGGCGTATACCAGACGCCGAGATCCTTGCGCAGCTCGGGATCGAAAGCCTGAAGAAAGGGTTCGTAGAAGTACTGGACGGCATGCCCCTCGTCGAAAGAAGTGAAGAACGCTTTCCGATCCACGCGGTTGAGAGCCGCGGCGGCCCAGTCCAGGACCTCGATCAACCCCAGGGGGCCAAGGCGGGCCGGATCGGCGATCTGAACGAATAAAGCCCGAATCATCGGCACCCGCAAGAGCCAATGCGCGGAGCGCCAGTCGAAGTCACCCGCCACCACATACGGAGACGCGGGTGTCCGGATGGCATCGGCAAACGCGGTTTTAGGAATGGGTTTGAGATCGCGGCGGCGGGCCCAAAAGACCCAAGCCGAGAAGAGGCCGTAAAAAAGGGTCTGGACGAGGGTTGAACGGAAGAAATGCTCGCCTTTTTCGCCCTCAAAATGCATGCCCAAAGATTCCTCGAGGGCCTGACGAAGCCCGGCCAGGGCGGGAATCTCGGCGTGCTCCATCCGCAGACGCGCATCATGGGCGTAGGAAGCGAGGATTTCGGCCACGTCCTGCGGGGCGCATAAAGGCGTATTGTGGAGCAAAACGCGTTTCAGGTACTCCACGAGACGCTCGCCGAGCGAAGCCGCGGCTGAACGCGGATTCGCGATCAAGCGCCAGAATTCGGCTTCGGATTCGGCCAAGGTGAACGGCTCGAGAATGCGCGGCTGGCCCGATGGATTCTTACCAAGGATGGCGAAAGCCCGGAAATTGGTGACAAGCACCGTGCCGTATCGCTCCCAATAGCGCCCGACTTGCTCGCTGGCGGCGAGCTTCAGAACATCCGCGGAGGGAGGCTTGGCCTCGATGACGCCTCGAGAAGGGATCTGGCCGGGGAAAGCGCCTTCCGGCGCTTCCTCCCCGCGCGGTTTGCGGCGAAACTGATCGGCCGAGAACAATCCGCCGTCGGGCAAGCCTGCGCCCCGATTGGCAATGTTGATGACGCACCGGACCTTGGGCGACAGAGATTTTCCGATATCCGAGAGAAGCCTTTCCAGGGCCGGGTAGAACGAGGTCTCCGCAACATGGGCCCCGGTGCGGTGGATTTCGCCCAGGTCCGCGAGATAGCGTTCGATCAGGTTGTCGGGCATGCGTCCCCACTAAAACAGCGTATCACAGACGTCCCGCCAATCAGACCATATGGCATCATAATCGGGCGCCGATTTCAACAAGGGTGCCAATTGGTTGCGCCAGGCGGCCCGGTTCCAGGCTTGGAGATGATCGGACCGCAGCCGCTCAGGGTCCGGCGGCAAACCCCGAACGCGGCATTTTTCTTGAAAGAGCTCCCGAAGCGTCCGACGGCCGAAGCGCTCCTTCTTGAAACAGAGGATGTGCCAGAGGTCATAGAGATCCCGCGGTCGCGGCCATTTCTCCTGTTGCTGGAGCATGGCTCGCAGCTTTTCAGCGACGATCTCAACCAGGCTATAAGAGAGCAGACTGAAGACCGGCCGGTCGAAGTAGTCCGGCGGCCGGACGATTCGTGATTCCGGGTCGGATAAAAGCGGTTCATCAAAGGTGAGATGAACCTTGACCGCAGGGAGCGCTTGCCGGCGAGCTCCGCCGCGGGAATATTCCACCGGGATTTCAACCTGGACGCCGGCCGGGTCGGAGCGGGGCTCGCGGCACTCGAAACGGATCCCGGTTCGATCGGCGGCCTCTGAAGCCGCCGACCGAAGACGAAGGAGCGCCTGCTCGAGGCCGGCTCCTTCTTCGCGACAAGTGAAGTCGATATCCTCGGAAAACCGATACCCCGGGAAATAGCAATGGCGCAGGCAAGTCCCCCCCTTGAAGAACCAATCTTTTTTTGATTCCAGGATCGGAGCCAAGGTCGAAAGCAAAAGGACGATCATGCCGTCCTTCTCGGCTTGATCGAAACGCAAGCCCTCTCTGGCCGCCGCCCGATGGATTTCCGCGGTCGAGATCAAGGCCGGACCTCAAGGTTGACGCGCAACCGCCAGGATCGGTTATACGGTCCCCGGGCCGGCAAGGTGGGATCGAGAAGGGAATAAGCCTCGGACATATGAGCTGCCTTGCGGAGCTTTTCCGGATTCCCAAGCGATTGTTGCTCCATCAAGAATCCGAGCCGCTTCGCTACGGCCGAAACGCCGGTTCGCACCGCATAGGCGTGGAGTTTGGCTTCGTCGATTCCGGGCCAAGCCGCGGCCAAAGCTGGCGCGACAATCCCCATCCCCCCCGCATATTGGGGAAGAGTCAGGCTGTCGATGAGCGTCTTCTCCAAGTCCGTGATCTGGAAAGAACGCTCGTCGACCCACTCCTTCTGAAGGCCAAAAAATCGAAGGGGGCTTTGGCAGATGATCCGGTACGAAAAACCGAGAGAGATCCGCGTCAGTCTCGCCACCCGATGGTTCGTAGCTAGAAAGACCTGGCGGGGGATTTGCTCCGTGAGGCCATAATGATTCAGGGCCGAAAGGAATGCGATCGCCGCCGGCTCGACCAGCTTCATGGCGATCACGAACTCGTGGAGCTGCGGCGCTCGTTCCGAGCCGGAGGATAGGGGGATAACTGCATAAAGACCGGGTTTAATACGCTCGATCCAGCCCTTTTCCTTTAAACGGGCGAGAAACTGAAGCACATGCCGCTCTCGGTTCGAGCCGAGAATTTTTCGGGCTTCCTTCAAATCAAAAATACTTTGCGGGCCGACCCGGGCCAGAAACTCCGATTCCCAACGTCCCAAAGAGCTTTTCATTATAGTTTGGACATCATTAATCTACTATAGGGGCTATTATCTAGGTCTAAACTATAACACGCGAGCGCGTTAGTCAATAGATGGTGAGAAAACCGAGCCGGACTTTCGTCAATTATTACGGCCGAGCTACTTGAGTTACACAATGGAATAGTATATATGTATAGTATATATTTGCTCAAACACGCCATGAAAACCGCCAAGCTGTTTCGCAACGGACAGAGCCAGGCCGTCCGTCTGCCCAAAGAGTTTCGTTTCGAGGGCGAATATGTCTTCGTCAAGAAATCCGGCAACGCCGTCATCCTTCTTCCGGCCAACAGCGCCTGGGACTCCCTGATCCAGAGCCTGGACAAGTTTTCCGATGACTTCCTGGCCGAGCGCAGCCAGCCGGCGCGGCAGGAACGCGAAGAGCTATGATGCGCTATATGCTCGACACCAACGCGTGCATCGCGCTCATCAAGCGCAGGCCGGCGGCGGCAATCCGGCGCTTCGCGAGTCTGGCGCCGGGCGACGCCGGCATTTCCTCGATCACCCTAGCCGAGCTCCGCTACGGAATCGAGAAAAGCGCGGCCGCCGAAAAAAATGCGGCAGCCCTGGAGGCGTTCCTGCTCCCCCTGGAAATCGCGGATTTCGGGACGGCCGCCGCTGAAGCATACGGCCGAGTCAGGACCAGACTGGAAAAAGCCGGGACCCCGATCGGCCCCCTGGATACCCAAATCGGCGCCCACGCCTTGAGCCTCGGCGTCGTGCTGGTCACCAACAACCTGCGTGAATTTCGCCGCGTCCACGGCCTCAAAGTCGAAGACTGGACGGGTTGAAGGCTTTTCGTCCCGTTCCGGCTCATTGACTCACCTCGCGCCCTCAAGTATCGTGTTTCCGCAACATCGGAGGCCCCCATGGAATTCACGCCGCGCGAAATCGTCGGCTCGCCGTCTTCGCCGCGGGTCCGCGCCCGCTACGATCGCTATCTGTCCGAGCCGCTCTTCATCGATACCGAATATATCCGCTTTTACACCGAGCGCCACCGCCAAGTGGCCCATTGGGAGGAGCAGGAGCGGCGGGCCGAGTGCCACGCCTATGCCCTGGAGCGCCTGACGCCGGTCATCCGCGACGGCGAGCTGATCGTCGGCGGCAAGACGCGCTTCGTCCGCGGCGCCGTGCCCTACGCCAACTACGCCTCGGAATACATCCTGCGCGAGTTGCGGCGCGAGCAGCAGGAAGCCCAGGACGCCGTCACCGACCTCGGCACGGGCGGCGGGATCGCCCGCGTCCACGCCATGGGCGGCAGCGACGGATACGAAGTCTTCTGCGGCAAGTTCTTGATCAGCCCCGAAGAAAAAGCCTGTCTCCGAGAGTGCGCCGACTACTGGAGCGACAAGTGTATGCAGGCGGAGGGCGACAAGCTGTGGAAAGCGCACTATCCCCACGCCGACTGGATCGAAAAGGGCTGGCAGATCGTCCTCTACACCGCCCCTCACGATCCGGCGCCCGAAGGCCGTCTCGTCCTCGACTTCGAGACGCTCTTGGGCGTCGGCCTGGACGGCCTCATCGATCGCTGCCGGGTCAAGATCGAGGCAGCCTTCCTGCATCCGGGGGCCATCGAGGAGACTGGCAAGGTCCATTTTTGGCGCGCCGCTATTCGGGCGTTGGAAGGGACGCGCACGTGGGGCCAAAACTACGGGCGGGCGGCTCTGGCCCTGGCCGGCGTCGAGGCCGATCCGGTGCGCAAAGCCGAACTGGAGGCGATCGCGGCGAACTGCCTGTCGTTCGGGCGGCGCCCGGTCGATTTTTACCAAGCCCTGCAGCACTTCTGGCTGGCCTATCTGGCCGGGCACCTCGAAGGCGCCCACCTCGGCTATTCGGTCGGCCGCTTCGACCAATACCTTTTCCCTTATTTCCAGGCCGACCGCGACCGCGGCGCGCTGCCGGACGCCCGGGCGCTCGAGCTTCTGGAGCTCCTCCGGATCAAGCACACCGAGATCGAGTATGTCGCCTCGTTCTCCTGGGAGGGATTGGGCTCAGGCAACCTGTTCCAGAATCTGATGCTCGGCGGCCTGACCGAGGACGGCCAGCCGGCCGATAACGCCCTTTCGACGCTGGTCGTGCGGGCCGCGATCAACGCTCCGACGACCCAGCCGACGTTGTCGGTATGGTGGACGCCCGGCTTGAGCCCCGACTTCCTGCTGGCCTGCGCGGAAGGCGTCAAGACCGGCGTCGGCTTTCCGGCCTGGTTCAACACCGAGGTC
>JAPKZJ010000031.1 GCA_026393855.1 Candidatus Aminicenantes bacterium | reverse complement strand
GTCCAGAACGAAATCGGGTACCGCAATCTGGCCTTCCTGCTGTCCAAGGCCTACACCGAGGGCTTTTATTACCGGCCCCGCGTCGATAAGGCCCTCCTGGCCGAGCACTCCAAGGGTCTCATCGCCCTGTCCGGATGCCTGAAGGGCGAGGTGGCCTATTTCCTGACCCGGAGCATGGACGAGGCGGCTTTCAAGGCGGCCGGCGAGTACGCCGAGATCTTCGGCCCCGAAGGGTTCTACATCGAGCTGATGGACCACGGCCTGGCGCCGCAGAAGGAGGTCAACCCCAAGCTCGTCCGCCTGGCCCGCTCGCTCGGCCTCCCCCTGGCCGCCACCAACGATTGCCATTACACCGAAAAAGAGGACGCCGAGAGCCACGACGCCCTGCTCTGCATCCAGACCAATAAAAAAGTTTCCGACCCGGATCGTATTAAGTTCGGTTCGCAGGAGTTCTATTTTAAGAGCGGCGAGGAGATGGCCGCGCTCTTCGCCGAGGTTCCGGAAGCGATCGAGAATACCTTCCAGATCGCGGCCCGCTGCGACTACTCCTTCCCCAAGGACGTCCATTTCCTGCCTCGCTTCGATCCGCCCGGCAGCCAGACTGTGCAGGAGTATTTCGAGCAGGTCTCCCGCGAGGGCTTCGAGGCCCGCCTGGGCGCCATCCGGCCGCGGTTGGCCAAAGGCGAGTCCGCTCATACCGAGGTCGAGTACAAGGAGCGCTTCGAGCGCGAGCTGCGGCTGGTCGAAAAGATGGAGTTCGAGGGCTATTTCCTGATCGTCTGGGATCTCCTGCGGACGGCCCGGCAGAAGGACATCCCGGTCGGCCCGGGGCGCGGCTCGGCCGCCGGCAGCCTGCTGGCCTTCAGCCTGGGCATCACCGACATCGATCCGATCGAGTACGACCTGCTCTTCGAGCGCTTCCTCAACCCCGAGCGGATCAGCCTGCCGGACATCGACATGGACTTCTGCGCCCGGCGCCGGGAGGAAATGCTGAAGTATGTCCGGGAGCGCTACGGCGAGGACAACGTTTGCCAGATCATCACCTTCGGGACCATGGCCGCCCGGGCCGCCATCCGCGACGTCGGCCGGGTGCTCGAAGTGCCCCTGGCCGAGGTCGACAAAATCGCCAAGATGATCCCCTTCGCCCCGGGGCAGGAAGTGACCATCGAGAGCGCCCTTAAAGACGTCCCGGCGCTGCGCGAGCTGCGGGACCGCAACTCCAAGATCGCCCATCTATTGGCCCTGGCCCAGAAGGTCGAGGGCCAGGTCCGCAACCCCTCTATCCACGCCGCCGGGGTGGTCATCACGCCCCTCCCGCTGACCGAGTTCGTGCCCCTGTATCGCTCGGTCAAAGGCGAGGTCACGACCCAATTCCCCATGAAGGACGTCGAGAGTATCGGCCTGCTCAAGATGGACCTGTTGGGCCTGCGCAACCTGACCATCATCCGCGACGCCCTGGACATCATCGAACGGGATGTGGGCGAGCGCCCGGACGTGGACAACCTGCCCCTGGACGACGCCAAGACCTTCGCCTTGTTCCAGGCCGCGGCCACCGACGGCGTCTTCCAGTTCGAGAGCCCGGGTATGAAGAACCTTTTGCGCCGCTACCGGCCGGAGGAGTTCCGCGACCTCATCGCCCTCAACGCCCTGTTCCGGCCCGGGCCGCTGAAGAGCGGCATGACCGATAAGTTCGTCTCCCGCAAGCACAATCCGGAGCAGATCGTCTATGACATCCCCTCCCTGGAGCCTATCCTCAAGGAAACCCGCGGCCTGATCGTGTACCAGGAGCAGGTCATGCGCATTGCCGTCGTCCTGGCCGGATTCTCCATGGCCCAGGCCGACGTCTTGCGCAAGGCTATGGGCAAGAAGGACAAAGTCCTGATGAAGGAGCAGAAGGCCCAGTTCCTGGCCGGCGTCAAGGCGGCCAAGATCGTGCCGGCCGCCCCGGCGGGCAAGCTTTTCGACCAGATCCTGGAGTTTGCCGAGTACTGTTTCAACAAGTCCCACAGCGCCGCCTACGCCGCCCTGGCCTTCCAGACCGCCTGGCTCAAGGCCCACTACCCGCGCCATTTCATGGCCGCCCTGATCTCGTCCGAAGCCGAGCGGGGGGGCACGGCCCAGGTCGTCAAGTACATCGGCGAGTGCAAGGCCATGGGCATCGAGGTCTTGCCGCCCGACATCAACGCCTCGGACTTCTCCTTCACCGTCAAGGGATCGGAGATCCGCTTCGGCCTGTCGGCCGTCAAGAACGTCGGCGAGACCGCGGCCCGGGCCGTCGTCGAGCTGCGGCGGGAGCGAGGCGCGTTCGCGACGCCTTTCGATATCGTCCGCGACGCCGACACCCGGGTCGTCAACCGCAAGGTCCTGGAGAGCCTGATCAAGGCCGGGGCCCTCGATTCCCTGGGCCTGCCGCGCTCCCAGTGTTTTCACCTCGTGGACGCCATGATCCAGTTCAACCGCGAAGCCCAGCGGGCCAAGGCTTCCCGCCAGTCGTCGCTCTTCGGCGGCGATGCCGAGCCGCCCGAAATCTCGGCCGAGATCCGGTCCATGCGCGAATGGGACGAGTCGCTGATGCTGTCGTACGAGAAGGAGGCCCTGGGCTTCTATATCACCGGCCATCCGTTGGCCGAGTTCGAGACGACCCTGCGGCGGCTGGTCTCCCATTTCGTGGCCGACCTGGACGACGAGCGCGACTTCGGGTCCGAAGTGGTCCTGGCCGGGATCATCCAGGACTTCAAGAACCTCAAAACCAAGAAGGAGGAGCAGATGGCCTCCTTCAGCCTGGAGGACTTGACCGGCCGGGTCGAGGTGGTGGCTTTCCCCGACGCTTTCAAGAAGTATTACGAGTTCATCCGCGAGGACCTCAAGGTATGGCTCAAGGGCAAGTTCATCGGCGAGGGCGAAAACCGCAAAATCCAGCTCACCGCCATCCTTCCGCTCGACGACGCCCTGCAGAAGATGGCCAAGCAGGTCATCCTGCGCGTCTTCATGCCGGGGCTCGAACCTTCCACCCTGGAGGACCTCAAGGAGATCCTGGAGAAGAACGCCGGGGAGTGCCCGCTGTATTTCGAGCTCGAAACGCCCTTGTCCTACCGGGTCACGACCCAGTCGCCCGATTACAAGGGACTGACGCCGGCTCCGGCCGTCATCAAAGCGCTGGAAGCCCTGCTCGGCGAGGGCACCGTCGTCGTGGAATATTAGGGGTCAGGTCTTAAGATTTAAGGTATCTAATATATCAGGCGAAAAAGCGTCACTTTGGCAAAATAGTGTCACGAGAAAACTTATATCTTAAGACCTGACCCCTACCTCTATTTGGGGGTAAAATAACCCTGATGCCGATCCGCGTTCTGCTCGCCGACGAATCGCCCGCTACGGCCAGGGCCATCCAATCCGCCCTGCCCGAGCCCGAGTTCGATGTCCGGGCGGCCGTCGACGGAGCCCGGGCGGCGCGGGCCTTGGCCGAGTTCAAGCCCGACGCCGTCCTGGCCTCGCTCGGCTTGCCCGGCCGCAGCGGCTACGAAATCGGCGCGATGCTCCGCGAAGACCCGGCAGCGCGGGTCGTGGCCCTTGTTTTCCTGCAGGGGGTGACGGAGACCCTGGACGTCAACCGTCTGTCGGGGCTGGATCACGACGGCGTCGTGCGCAAGCCCTTCGATTCGACCGCCCTGGCCGGGCTCGTCCGGCGGGCCGTGGAAAAGCGGCGCGAGATCCCTTCGCTGCCGGAAGAGCCGCAGGTCGAAATCCCCCGCGAGGCGACGCCCTCCGACCCGGCCTCGCCGACCCTGGGCCTCGAGGATACGCCGCTCGAAAAAACTCTTCGCCGGCTCGTCCGGGACGAAATCGCGCGGGCTCCGTGGGAAGAGAAGATGCGCGAGATCGCCGCCGCCGAATACCGCAAGCGTCTGGTCCGTGAGCTGCGGCGTCCCGATTCGCCCAAGAAATAAGCGCCCGTGATTCTCGTCCGTCTCGATTCCTGCCCCTCGACCAACGACGAGGCCAAGCGTCTGGCCCGCGGCGGAGCGGCGGCCGGCGTCGCCGTCGTCGCCGGCGCGCAGACGGCGGGGCGGGGGACCCGCGGCCGCGTCTGGCAATCGCCCCGGGGCTTGGGGCTTTATCTATCGGTCATCCTGCGCCCGCCGATCGCCGACCTAGCCGGGCTGCCCCTGCGGGCCGCCCGGGCCGTGCAGGATGCCGTGGAGGAGACGGTCGGCGTCCGAGCCGCGGTCGAACCGCCCAACGACATCGTCTGGGACGGCCGCAAGCTGGGGGGCGTCCTGTGCGAGAGCGGGTTCGAAGGCGCGCGGCTGGAATTCGCGATCGTCGGCGTGGGCTTGAACGTGAATCAGACGGCGGCCGATTTCCCGCCGGACATCGCGGATACAGCCGTCTCCCTGCGCATGGCGACGGGCCGGATTCTCGCCCCCGACGCGCTGATCGATCCGATCCGGACGCGGATCCTAATTATTTAAGGCCGTCCAGCTTCTTTTTAATCTCCGGCTGGTCGGGCTGGACCTCCAGCGATCTCCGCCACGCCTCGCGGGCCTTGGCTTCTTCGCCCAGCGTCAGACGGCATTCCCCCAGGGCGTTGAGCGCGGCGGGCACATTGCGTTGGTACAACAGGGCTTTATCGTACCAGCCGGCGGCCTCCCGCACCTGCCCGGCCATCCAGGCGGCCCGGCCCAGAGTTGCGTAGAAGTCAAAATCCACCCCCGGCTTGCCGTCGTAACGGCCCAGGACGTCGCGAGCCGGCCCGGCGTCCTTGACCGCCAGGAGGGCTTTGGCGTATCCAACCGCGAATTCGATGGACTCTTCGTTCGCCCGCCAGGCGTCGACTAGCGACTTGAGCGCGGCGGTCGTATCGCCCCGGTTCGCCGCCTGCGTCCCCAGGACAAAGGCGTAGTAGGGATCGCCGGCGGGCGGATTGGTGCCGGCGGCGACCCAGGCCGCCGGCTGATCGCCGCTCCGCAGCGCCAGCCCGCCCTTGGATTCGAGAACGGCTCGGCCCGACCCATCGAGCAGCCGGGCCTCGACCGCGTAGGCGCCGGCCGCCAGCCCGTCCGTGGGCAGCTTTTCCAGGATATTCCCGTCCGCGTACCCCGCGAGAGGCTTGCGGAGAATCTTCGGCGTCCCGCCGCTGTTTCCGCTCACGGCGACTTCCAGCGTGCCGGAGGCTTTCAGCTCCCGGCTCGGCCCGTTCAATTGGAGGAAAAGGAAGATCTCTTCCGCCGTCCCGAAGACGCCGTCGGCCGAGGGGTCGATCTGAATGGCTCCGACCTGGAAGGCGCGCGGCTCCACGCCCGCGGCCGCCTCCATCCTGATTCCGCGCCGCCCCAGGAGGGGCGGCGTCATGTCCATGGTCCCGGCCGGCGGGATCGAGAGCGTCCGCTCGACGGTCGTGAATTCTTTGTTGATCGTATTCTCCATCCGATAGTGGAGAACCATCGCACCGGGCAGGACCGGCACCGCATCATAGACTTGGAAGACCTTGTCCTGGACGGCCTTGAGCTCGCTGCGGTGAAGCGAGATCGGGATCTCCCGCCGACGCTCGAAGAGGGTTCGACCGGAGGCGTCCGCGAGCCGCAGAGTCGTCCGCAGTCCGGCCGTGTACATGTCGCCGAACGCTTCCAGCGCCAGGTGCTCGGGCACCACGGCGAAATGCAGGAAGCACGATCCGTTCGGCTCGAAATAGGCTTGAACGGCGGCCCGGTTGGCGATGGCCTTGACCGAGTAGCCGACCTCTGCCAGGCTCTTATGAGCCAGGAAGGCCTGGGCGTAGCGATCGTCGAGCCGCCGGCGGGGCGCTTCGGAGATCGCGCCCAACAGGGCGGCGGAACGCACCGCGGCGCCCTCGCCGCGATCGCCGGGGATGCAGGTCAGGGCGCATTCCGCGGCCGGCGAGCCGACAGTGCCGGCCAGCCTTCGGAACGCGCGCTGATCGGCCGGACCCCAGCTCTTGTCCGCCTCGAACGGAAGCGGCGTCGCGTCCGTTTCTTGGCCCGTCTTGTCGGCCCGGCCGCCATCGGATACCAGCTTGCTCGGCCGGTCCGTCGCCGGGTTGTAGAGGGCGTATTCCCGGCCCGACTCCGGCCGATAGAAGAGGAGGCGGAAGAGGCCTGCTTGATCGACGGAGGCATGGCTTTGGTAGGTCCAGACCTCCAGCGGGCGGACGTCCGACTTTTCAATCTTATCGACGTCGCGCGGCGGACCGAGGAGGATATACATCCGGCCCCGATCCGACCCGCGGCCGTCCGCGGCGCGGCCGTGCCCGAAAACGCGATCGGCGAACTCCAGCCGGCGGAAATGCTCGACCCGGTATTCGTTGAGGGGTGTCCCCGGGGTCGGGTCGCGCTGCCGCCAGAACTCCTCGATGAACAGGTCGCGGTCACGGTCCGATTCGAGCTTAAGGAAGGCCTCCCGCTCGCCGGGGGTTATGATCAGGGCCGCATCGGCCTCGATCCAGGTTTGATGCTTGCCCGCCAAAGCGGCGGGCCGGGCCTGCGGGCCGGCGGCCGGAGTGGCGCCGGCGGCCGCCGCCAGGATCAAGATCGCCGTAAGGGCGCGGATGCTCGTGCTGTTCATCGTCCCTCTCCTTTAGAAGCGGATCCGGAAGCCGAAGCGGGCGTCGACCCCTGTCAGGTTGTAGCCGGCCTCCCGATAGGGTCCCGGGGCCAGGCTCGGGTCGGGCAGGATCATGAGGAGCGTCTTGCCGTCCGTCTCGACGGCGTAGAGGTTTCCCGCCACATCGTCTTCATAGGCCATGTGGTTGGCCAGAACGGTCGACGTGGTCTGCGTCCCCTGGAAGTTGCGGATGGTGCCTGCCCGCCCCGAGACCTCGAGATAGAGGGCGGCGCGCTCGTTGAGATTGAGCTCCAGCGCAATCCCGGCTTGCGCGCCGAAGCCCGAGCCGTCCGCTCGTTGGATGAAGTCCGTTTGAATTTCCGCGGCCGGGGTCATGCCGTGGAAGGAGTACTTCGTTTGGACCCACATCGGTCCGCCGCTGAAGCGAACGGATAGCAGCTTGTTGATCGGCAGCAGGTAGGCGGCCGTGGCGAAATAGGCCATGGTCCGGATGTTCGGCTCGACCACGGCCTTGTTCTCGATCGGAAAGTACTTGGTGAAGACGCTCTCGCCGAAGGTGTGGGCGTAGGCGACCGCGGCGCCCAGGCCCAGGCCGAAGCGGGGCGTGAAGTGGTAGAGCATCTCGCCGCTGAAGGAGGTCCGGATCTTGAACGAGTAATCTGACGGGTCGAGCGGCGTGTAGTCCAAGGCCAGCAATTGCTCGATCTGGGTCTGGAAGCGGTCCGAGATTCCGGTCAGCAGGTCGCCGCCGCCCAGCGTGCCGATGCCTCCCGAGAAGCGGAACACGAACCCGGTGCCCCGAAAGGCTTCGTCCGGCGAGGTCCAGAAGTCGACGGTCGATTCTTCTTTCGTCTCGACAAGCTCCAGGTCGCTTGCGGAGACGTAGCCGACGAGGACCGACCCGTCTTTGCGCGTGACGAGGAAGCGGACCCAGGCGCCTTCGGTGGCGTAGGACTTGACCTCGGTCCCCTTGACGAAGGCGTCGATCTGCGGAGCCGTAATGTCCGGGCGCACTCGGACCGGCGCCGGATCGGCGACGACCCGAAAGATCCATTGGGTGGCTTGGGCTAGGGCGGGCGTTGGATCGAAGACGGCAGGAAGCGCGATCAGGCCGACGGCCAGGACCGCGAGGAAATAGGCACGGAGTGTTCGCATGCTTGACCCTCCGGGGACGGATGAATAGATTATAGCAAAAAGCCCCCTTCTTTTACGCTCGCCTGTCCGGCCGTGTATAATGGGAAGGGGTCAGGTCTTAAGATATAAGTTTCGCGCCGAGTCGGATTTAAGCCGAGGATTGGGAAGCATCGGAATACGCCGCTATGACCGCAGAGATGGAGAAAACTAATATCTTAAGACCTGACCCCTATTTTAAGCGAATCTCGCGCGCCTTTCTGGCCCGGCGCGGGGCGCCCCTGATCCTATCGGCGGCCGAGATCGATCTTATCGTCGCCTGGGAGCGGGCCGGCATTCCGGCCGACGCGGTCCTAGAGGGGATCGAACGGACCTTCGAGCGCTCCGCGGCCCGGCTTCGTCCGCGCGGGCGCGGCCCGACCCTGGCTTATTGCCGGGCCGAAGTCGAGCGAGCCTTCGCCCGGTGGCGCGACCGCCGCGTGGGAGAGGCCGGCCGGTCCGCGCCGAAGCCGGATCCGTGCGGCCGCGCCGCCGCCGAGACGGTCCGCTTTTTAACCGACTTCGGGGAGGCTCCCGTGAGCCTGCTCCGGGCGGCCGACCGGGCCTATAACATCCTGACCCATCCTCCCGTCGACGAGGACGCCCTGGAGCGGCTCGACGCCGAGGCCGACGCGGCGCTTCTGGCGAGCGCGTCGGACGAGGATCGCCGGGCCGCGGGCCCGGGCCGGACGCGCCTGCTGAAGCGGCTGCGGGAAAGATACGGCCTGCCGTATTTCGCGCCGTTCAATTATTGATGACGATCAGCGATTCGCAAAAAATTTTGGAAGCCCTGCGCCGCAACCGGCAGGGGCTGACCCTGGCCGACCTGTTTCGCGAGCTGCGCTCGCCGCGCAAGGAGCGGGCCAAGGTCGAAGGCCGCCTACGGGAGCTCGAAGAGAGCGGGCTCATCCGCCGGGTCAAGACCCGCTATCTCCTGCCCCCGGAGTCCGACGTGGCGCGCGGCCGCTTCGTGACGGCGGGCCGCGGCTACGGCTTCGTCGCCACCGAGGGCCGGACGGGGGACGACGTCTATGTCCCCGCCCGCCTGGCCAAGGGCGCCCTGAACGGCGACGAGGTCGAGGTCGTGTTCCGCGAAAAAGGGCGGACCGGCCGTCCCGAGGGCCGGATCGTGCGCATCCTGCGCAAGGAGAAGAAGAGCCTGCTCGGCTTCTTCCTCGAGCGCGGCGGCCGTCCCTATTTCGCCCCCTTCGACACGGCCGGG
>JAPKZJ010000030.1 GCA_026393855.1 Candidatus Aminicenantes bacterium | reverse complement strand
TGGTCGCGTGCTCAAACAGCCCTCGGCACATGCAGCCGAAGGCGCTAACATATCCCCGCCTTCGAAGGCGGGGTAGGGGTGGTGATATCAATGAGAATAAAAGTGTTGTGCGCCTTCGGAATAAAAAGCTTTTCCTTCGCGGTTTCGCCCTCGCGGGGACCGTTGAGGCAATCGTCCCGTCGAGGACCGCGCAAAGCCTGGCCGTTGGCCGACACCCCGAACCGCAAATGTTTCCCGGAGATGGGAGAAGAACTTTTTTTCGAGGGGCGGCCTATTCGTACTCGGCCCAATGCTTGATCAGCAGGTCGGGCATTTTCTTCTGGGCCAGGGCGTGGACGAAGAGGTCGGCGATCTGGATGTTGGTCAGGAGGGGGATCGAGAAGTCGACCGCCATCCGGCGCAGCTCGTAGTCGCTGTCGAAAGCGGCCTTGCGCGAAGGGTCGGGCACCGAGATGACGAAGTCGATCTTGCGCTCGCGCAGGAAGTCGCGGATATTGGGCGTGCGGCGTTCGTGGACTTTGTGCAGCAGTGTCGTCGCGATGCCGTGCTGGCCGAGAAAGAGTGAAGTTTGGGCGGTGGCGTAGATGGTCAGGCCGAGATCCCGCAATTGCTCGGCCGCGTGCAGGAACTTCTGCTTGTCGGCCCGCGAGCCGATGCTGAGCAGGATGGTCTTGCGGGGCAGCGTGTAACCGGCCGAGAGGAGCGACTTGAGCAACGCCTCGGCCGCGTCCTCGCCCAGGCAGGCCACTTCGCCGGTCGAGGCCATCTCGACGCCGAGCGTCGGGTCGGCGCCCTTGAGCCGCGAGAACGAGAACTGGGGGGCCTTGACGCCGACGTAGTTGAGGTCAAGCGTGGATTTGGAGCAGTGGGGCGTCCGGCCGAGCAGGGCCTCCACCGCCAGGTCGATGAAGTTGACCTTGGTCACCTTGGAGACGAAGGGAAAGGAGCGCGAGGCCCGCAGGTTGCATTCGATGACTTTGACGGCGTTGTCCTTGGCGATGAACTGGATGTTGAACGGCCCGGTGATGCGCAGGGCCGCAGCAATTTTGCGGCCCGTCTCGCGGACCTTGCGCATGGTCTCGATGTAGGTCTTCTGGGGCGGCAGAACCATGGTCGCGTCCCCCGAGTGGACGCCGGCGTTCTCGATGTGCTCGACGACGGCCGAAGCGACGATCTTCCCGTCCTTGGCCACGGCGTCGAGCTCGATCTCCTTGGCGTTGAGGATGAACTTGCTGATGACGACGGGGTATTTGGGCGAGACCCGGGCCGCCCGCTTGAGGACGGTCTCCATGTCCTTCTCGTCGAAAACAACGCTCATGGCCGCCCCGCTGAGCACGTAGGACGGGCGGACCAGGACCGGATAGCCGGCGCCGCGGGCGAAGGCCCGGGCCTCGCGCACGGAGCGGAGCTCCTTCCATTCGGGCTGATCAATGCCCAGCGAATCCAGCAGCCGGCCGAACTTGAAGCGGTTCTCGGCCGTGTCGATCGACTCGGGCGACGTGCCCAGTATCCGCAGGCCGGCCTTGTGGCACTTCATGGCGATGTTGTTGGGAATCTGGCCGCCCATGGACAGGACGATGCCGCGCGGGTTCTCGCGCTTGTAGATGTCCAGAACCCGTTCGAAGCTCAGTTCCTCGAAGTACAGCCGGTCGCAGATGTCGTAGTCGGTCGAGACGGTCTCGGGGTTGTAGTTGACCATCAGCGTTTCGCAGCCCAGGCGCTTGAGGGCCAGGACGGCCGAGACGCAGCACCAGTCGAACTCGACCGAAGAGCCGATGCTGTAGGAGCCGGAGCCGAGGACCATGACCTTTTTGTTCTTGCGCTCGAAGCGGACGTCGTCCTCGGTCCCGTGGTAGGTCGTATAGAGGTAGTTGGTCCGGGCCGGGTACTCGGCGGCCAGGGTGTCGATCTGTTTCACGGCCGGCCGGATGCCGAGCCGCTCGCGGCGGGCTCGGACCTCGCTCTCGCGCGAGCCGGTCAGGATGGCGATCTGCTTATCCGAGAAGCCCTTCTTCTTGGCCGCCGTCAGGACGTCGCGGGACAGGGCGGCCAGAGCGCGGCCGCGGACTTCGGCCTCCTGATCGACGATGGCCTTGATCTTGGTGATGAACCAGCGGTCGATCTTGGTCAAGTGATGAATGCGGTCGACGGTCCAGCCCTTCTTGAGGGCCTCGGCGATCCCGAACAAACGCTCGTCGGTGGGGTGCTTGAGCTCGAGCTCGAGGTCCTCGAAGGAGTAGCTGTCGTTGCCGACGACCCCGTAGACGCCGATCTGGAGCATTCGAGTGGCTTTCTGGAGGGCCTCCTCGAAGCTGCGGCCGATGGCCATGACCTCGCCGACCGACTTCATCTCGGAGCCGATCTTTTTGGATACCCGGCGGAACTTCTTCAAATCCCAGCGCGGGATCTTGACCACCAGATAGTCCAGGGCCGGCTCGAAACAGGCCGTCGTCTTCTTGGTGATGGAATTGAGCAGATCGGGCAGGGCCTGGCCGAGGACGAGCTTGGCGGCGACGAAAGCCAGCGGATAGCCGGTGGCCTTGGAAGCCAGGGCCGAGCTGCGCGACAGCCGGGCGTTGACCTCGATGATCCGGTAGTCGCCCGTCCGCGGGTGGAGGGCGTATTGGATGTTGCACTCGCCGATGATGCCCAAGTGGCGGACGGCCCGGATGGCGATCTCGCGCAGGCGGTGGTACTCCTCGTTGGTCAGCGTCTGCGAGGGGGCGATGACGATGCTCTCGCCCGTGTGGATGCCCATCGGGTCGAAGTTCTCCATGTTGCAGACGGTGACGCAGTTGTCGTCGACGTCGCGGACGACCTCGTACTCGACCTCTTTCCAGCCCTCCAGGTATTCCTCGATCAGGACCTGGGAGGCGTGGGCGAAGGCCCGCTTAAGGGCTTCCTTGAGCTCGGTCTCGTTCTGCGACAGCCCGCTGCCGCGGCCGCCCAGGGCAAAGGCCACCCGGGCCATGACCGGATAGCCGATGGCCCTGGCGATGCGCAGGCCGTCCTCGATGGTCGAGGCGGCCAGGCCCCGCGGCGACTTGAGCCCGATCTCGGCCAGTCGGGCGTTGAAGCGCTCGCGGTCCTCGGTGTCCTCGATGACGGAGATCGGTGTGCCGAGAACGGCGACATGATGGCGCTCCAGAACCCCGGATTTGGCCAGGGCCACCCCGCAGGTGAGCGCCGTCTGGCCGCCGAAAGAGAGCAGGATGCCGTCCGGCTTTTCCCGGGCGATGACCTTCTCCACGAAGTCGGGGGTCACCGGCAGGAAGTAGATGCGGTCGGCCAGGAACTCCGAGGTCTGGATGGTGGCGATGTTGGGGTTGATTAAAACGACTTCGAGCCCCTCTTCCTTGAGGGCCTTGATGGCCTGCGAGCCGCTGTAGTCGAACTCGCCCGCCTCGCCGATCTTGAGAGCGCCCGAGCCGAGCAGGAGGACTTTGGAGACGCGGCTCACGGCAGGCTCTCCAGGAAGTCGTCAAAGAGGAAATCGGTATCCGTCGGTCCCGGGGCGGCCTCGGGGTGGAACTGGACGCTGCGGAAGGGCTTGCTGCGATGGCGGATGCCCTCGTTGGTGCCGTCATTGGCGTTGCGGAACCAGGGGACCCAGCCCTTGGGCAGAGTCTCGATGTCGACCGCAAAGCCATGGTTCTGGCTGGTGATGTAGCAGCGCCGGGTCCCTTCTTCCAGGCAGGGCTGGTTCTGGCCGCGGTGGCCGAACTTGAGCTTGTATGTATTGGCGCCGGCGGCCAAGGCCAGGAGCTGGTTGCCCAGGCAGATGCCGAACGTCGGCAGGCTCTCGGCCATCAGTCGGCGCAGGGTGGCGATCACGGCCGCGCACTGCTTGGGGTCACCCGGCCCGTTGGAGATGAGAATCCCGGCGGGGGCGTATTCCATGATCTTCTCGAACGGCGTATCGGCGGGGACCCGGACGACCTTGACGCCGCGCCGCAGCAGGCTCTGCAGGATGGCGAGCTTCATGCCGCAGTCGATGACGACCAGGCACTTTTTCTTGTTCTTGTTGTAGACCTTGATCCGCTTGACGGTGACCTCGCCGACCAGATGGCGCTTGTTGGGGTCGGCGATCATCCGGGCTTCGCGGCGCAGGGCGGCCAGGTCGGCTTTGGTGTAGTAGGTCTCGAGGATGCCCAGCATGACGCCGTGGACGCGTAGCTTCTTGGTCAGGGCCCGGGTGTCGATGCCGGCGATGCCGGGGATGGCGTTTTCCTTCAGCCAAGTGTCGACGTTCTTCTCAGAGGACGCGTGGGAAGGGATTTGGCAGATCTCGCTGACGATGTAGCCCCAGATCTTGGGCTTGTCGGACTCGAAGGATTTGGGCGAGACGCCGTAGTTGCCGATCAGGGGATAGGTCTGGCAGAGGATCTGGCCGTGGTAGGAGGGATCGGTGATCGATTCCGGGTAGCCGACCATGCCGGTATTGAAAACGACTTCCCCCGAGACCTTGGCGAAAGCGCCGAAGCCTTCGCCGGGCCAGACGCTGCCGTCTTCGAGGACCAGGACCGCTTTCAAGAGATGGGGCTCCGTAAAAAATCGGCTTATTATAGCCGTTCACCGCGGGCGACTCAAGAAAAATAGGGGGACGGGCTTTGCAGTCCTCTTGTTCGATAGAACAAGAGGGCACCATACGTAACCCTCTAATTATGCTTTATGGTCTCAACCCTCAACGGTCACTTCGAAGCCCAGGCCGGCGAGGACGTCCCGCGCCGCCGCGACGAGCGATGGGTCCAGATCGCCGTCCCAGGCCTGATGGGGATAGATCCGCCCCAGCGATCCGTATTTGCCGATGCCCATCCGGTGATAGGGCAGAAGGCGGACTCGGCCGAGGCCGAGGGACCGCAAGAATCCGCCGATGGCGCGCGTATTCTCGACGATGTCGCCAAGGCCCGGGATAAGCGGCAGGCTTACGACGACCTTCTCCGGCGCCATGGCGGCCAGCCGCTTCAGGTTGGCCAGAATATTTTCGTTCGACCGGCCCGTGACGCGGCGATGCGTTTCCCTGTCGAGCGTCTTCAGGTCGAAGAAGATTCTCTCTGCGGCGGCTAGAGCAGGTTCCGCCTTGGCCCAATCCCATTCGCCGCATGTTTCTATAGCCGTGCCGATGCCGTAGCGCCGAATCCGGACGGCGACTTCGGCCACGAAATCGGGGTGGAGAAGCGGTTCGCCTCCGCCGAAGGTCAGGCCGCCCCCGGTGTTCCAGAAGAGGCGGATGTCCTTCATCAGCTCCGCGCAAAGCTCGTCGGCCGCCATCCGCCGGTCCGCCAGGACCAGCGCTCCGGCGGGACACTGCCCGACGCAGGCGTGATCGTCGCACTGCGCGCACAGGTCGCGGTCGAAGACGGGGATGGCGTTCTTCGCGTCTCCTACGCGGACAATGTGGACAGCGCCGTGTCGGCAAGCGGCCAGGCAAGCCATGTCCCCCGTGCACACCGCCCTCCGCCAGCGAAGCTGCGGCCGATCCGCCTGGCCTTCGGGATTGGAGCACCAGGTGCAGCGCAAGGGGCAACCCTGCAGGAAGACGAGCGTGCGCAGGCCGTGTCCGTCGCGCGTGGCTAGAGTCTGGATGTCGAAGACCGGCGCGGAAATCGCCGTCATAAAGCGTGCTCCGTCCGCTCGATGACCTGGTCTTGGACGGATTTCTGGAGCTCGACGAAGAAGGCGCTGAAGCCGGCCACCCGGACGATCAGGTCGCGGTAGGCCTCGGGATGGGCTTGGGCGTCGCACAGCATGCGGCCGTCCACGACGTTGAACTGGACCTGGAAGGCCGTCTGCGTCTCGAACAGGGTGCGTATAAGCTGGAGGAGCTTCAGCGACCCGTCCGTGCCGCGCAGGGCCGACGGGTGGAACTTCAGGTTCAGCAGGCCGCCGCGGATGCGGCTGTGGTCCACTTTTTGGGCCGAGCGGAGAACGGCCGCCGGGCCGCGGCGGTCGGTCCCGGGATGCGGCGAGGTCACGCCGTCGGCTACGGGCTCTCCGGCGACTCGGCCGTCGGGGGTCGCCCCGCAGGCCTTACCGAACGGGGTCATGGTCGAGATGGCCAGCATGCTTGGGTCGTAATGGGCGCCGAGATAGTTCGGCCCGGCTTCGACCGTGTCGCAGTAGAAATCCCACAGCCCGCGCATGATCGCGTCCGCGGCCGGCTCGTCGTTGCCCCACTTGGGGGCGTCGAGCACCTTGCGCCGCAGGAGCTCGTGCCCCTTCCAGTCCGCGGCCAGAGCGGCCCGCAGTCCGGCCAGCGGCATGCCGCCGTCGCCGCACACGACATTCGCCGCGGCCAGGGCGTTGACGACGTTGACCAGACCGGAGCTGAGGGTCGTCGGCGTCGCGATGTTCAAGGCGCCGCCGCGGTCCATGGAGCGGCCGCGCTCGATGCAGTCGCGCACGGCGGCCGAGCAGAAGATCAAAGGCACGGTCCGGGCGTGGGCTTCCATGACCACGTTCCAATACTCCTGCCAGCGGCGGATGGCCAGCGCCAGGAAGCGCTTGTACTCGGCCTCGAGCGAGGCCAGATCCTCGGGCACCGGCCGCTCTTCCAGGACGATCCCGGTGCGCGGATCGCGGCCGCCGTTCAAGGCCAGCTCCAGGAGCTTGACGTGGTTGATGAAGCCCGGCTGAACGACGCCGTAGCTGCATCCTTCGAGGACGGGCTCGGTGCAGCCGCCCATGGCCGCGTATTTGCGGATAAACCCCAGGCCGAGCTGGGGATTGCGGCCCAGCTCGTGCTTGAGATAGACCTCGGTGTTGAACCAGGCCGGAAAGCCGACGCCGGTCTTGACGCCTTCCGCGCAGGCCAGCAGGAAGTCGGGGCTCAAGCCGGGCGTCCACCATACCGACAACGTCGGCTGGGTCGTCGGAGCGTTGATCGCGGCCCG
>JAPKZJ010000029.1 GCA_026393855.1 Candidatus Aminicenantes bacterium | reverse complement strand
GGCCGGATCGCCCGCCGCTGGCCGGGGCCGATCGGATCACGGGCTTTCTTTTGGCTCGTCGTGGCGATTTTTGAGGCCTCCCTGGCCGCGGTCCTCTACAGCCTCCCCGGCCTGCTTGGCAAGGATCGGCCTGACGCGGAGCGGGCATGATCGATATCCTGGTCATCAGCGACGACGTGGTCGGCGACCGGATGGCCGGGCCCGGCATCCGGGCCTGGGAATTGGCGCGCGTCTTGGCCGGCCGGTTCTCCGTCGAGCTGGCCGTGCCCGAATACTCCGACGGCGGGTCGCTGCTGGCGGGCGCGCCGTTCAAGATCCGCTTCTACTCCCTGCGCCGCCCCCGGTCCCTGGAAGAGGCCGCCCGCGAGGCCCGCATTCTGCTGGTGCAGGGATACATCCTGTCCAAGTTCCCCCGTCTCGCCAATCTGGGAAAGCCCATCATCGCCGACGTTTACGACCCTTTTGTCCTGGAGAACCTGTTCAACCACGCCGGGAAGGGCACACCCCGGGAGCGAGCGGCGATCCACTTCCACGACCTTCGGGTTTTCAACGCGCTCCTCCTTCGCGCCGATCATCTTCTGTGCGCCTCGGAGCGGCAAAAAGACCTTCTTTCCGGATCGCTCATGAGCCTCAACCGGATCGATCCGGAGTTCATGACCGGCGGTCCGGACATAGCCCGCTTGATCAGCATCGTCCCGTTCGGGATCGATGCCGATCGTCCCGGCGCGGAAGCCGGCGAAGGCGGCCGGGAGACTCTTCTTCCCGGCGTCGCCGGCGACGACGTAGTGCTGCTCTGGGGCGGCGTCCTGACGCCTTGGTACGACCCCCTAACCCTGCTCGAGGCGCTGGCGCTCGCCCGGGCCAAGGATCCCCGCCTGAAGCTGGTGTTTCTCTCCACGACCCACCCCAATCCGGTCGTGCCGAAATGGACGACGGGGGACGAGGCGCGCGCCTTCGTCGAGGGCCATCCGGCTCTGCGGGGATCGGTCTTCTTCAACGACGGCTGGGTCCCCTATGCCGAGCGGGGGCGTTTTTTCCGGCGGGCGGACATCGGGGTCTCGATTCACCGCGCCCACCTGGAGACGCGCTACTCCTTCCGAACCCGGATGCTCGACTACATCAAGTACGGCTGCCCGATCCTGTGCTCGGAAGGCGATTTCTTCGCCGATCTCGTAGCCAAGGAGAACCTCGGTGTCGTCGTCGGCTCGGGCGACCGCGAGGCCATAGCCAGGGGGCTTTGCGAGCTGTCCGGAGATCCCGCCAAGAGGGCCGCGATAAAAGAACGGTTGGGGCGGGTGCGGGAGCGCTTTCTCTGGCGGGAAGCGGCCTCGCCCCTGCTGGCTTGGTGCGAAGGGGCGTTGGCCTCCACCCCGGCGGTCCGGCGCGTACCCCGGCGCAGGGCTCTGGCCCCGCTCGTATCGGGCCCGGCCCAAGGAGGGGCCTTCGAGGCGGCACGCCGCGCGCTGCGCCCCGCCGACGGGAGCGCCCCGTCAAAGATCCTTGTCCGGGCCAGGCGGATCCTGGGGAAATAGGCCATGCGCATCGCCCTGATCGGAACCCGCGGCGTGCCGGCCCGCTACGGCGGGTTCGAAACCTGCGCCGAGGAGCTCGGACGGCGGCTGGCGGCGCGCGGGCACGATGTCCGGGTTTACTGCCGGGACAGCCCGGATCAGCCCCGGCTGTCCACTTACCTCGGAATGTCCCTCATCCACCTGCCCGCGATCCGGACGCGTTCGCTGGAAACGCTGTCCCATGTCTTCCTGGCCATGCTGCACGCCCTTGTCCGCAAGAACGACATCATCCTGGTCTTCAATTACGCCAGCTCTCCCCTGCTGGCCATCCCGTCCTGGCTGGGACGGCGGATCGTCCTGCATATGGACGGGATGGAGTGGGCCCGCCAGAAGTGGGCCGGCCTTGGCCACCTCTATTTCGCCCTGGCCGAAAAGCTGGCCGTCACGCTGCCCATCCCCCTGATCAGCGACGCCCGGGCCATCCAGAGCTATTACCGGGAGCGCCACGGCCGGGAGACGGTCTTTCTTTCCTACGGCGCCCCGCTTCTCTCGTCGCGGAGGCCGGAGATCTTGGACCGCCTGGGCTTGAAGCCGCGCGGCTACTTCCTGCAGATGGCGCGATTCGAGCCGGAGAACAACATCCATCTCACCCTGCGCGCCTTTGAGGAGCTGGAAACAGACAAAGTCCTGGTCCTCATCGGCGGCAGCGCCTACAAGTCCCGCTACATGGAGATACTGGACTCGAGCCGGGATCCCCGGGTCCGGCGGCTGGGCTTCTGCTACGATCAAGACACGCTGCGCGAACTGCTCTGCCACAGCTACGCCTACATCCACGGCAACGAGGCGGGCGGCACCAACCCGGGGCTTCTCCAGGCCCTGGCCGCGGGATCGTTCGTCATCGCCCGGGACGTCGTCTTCAACCGCGAAGTGGCGAGCGACGCGGCTCTCTATTACCCGAAGACTGCGGCCGGCCTGCGGGCGGAAATGGCCTGGGCGGTCGATCATCCGCGGGATCTGGAGGCCGGGCGGGAGCGGGCGCGCGCGATCATCCGGTCCCGCTACAACTGGGACCGCGTTACGGACGGATACGAAGAGCTGTTCCGGAGCCTCCAGAAGAGGGGCGTCCGCGGCAGGGTCTCCGGCTGATGTCCTCGCTGCCCCAAGCTCCCTGTCCTCTTTGCGGCGGAACCCGCCGGCAAACACTGGCCGTCAAGTTCGGCCGGGCCATTCTTCGCTGCCGGACCTGCGGCCTGGGCTGGGCTTCCCCGGCGCCGGAGAGCCGAGGCGCCCCGAATCGATATCAAGACGATGGCTACATCCGCGAGGCCAAGGCAGCGCTTCATGCCGGCGACGACGGGTATGATCCGGAGTTCGCGCGGCGCCATTATCATCTTCACCTGGCCCTTCTGGCCCGGGAAGCGAGGCGGCTCGACGAACGGAGCGGGAGAGGGGGCCTGCGGACGCTCCTCGACGCGGGTTCGGGCCTCGGCTTGTTCCTGAAGGCCGCGGGGGACGCGGGCTGGGCGGCGGAAGGGGTGGACGTGTCCGGGCCGGCGGCGGACTATGCCCGCCGGATCGTCGGCGTGCGGGTCAGAAGCGGGGCCTTCGAGGACGCGAACCCGGCCTCCGACTCTTTCGACGCCGTGACCATGCTCGACCTGATCGAACACCTCGAGGATCCGGCGGCGGCGCTGCGGGAAGCGCGGCGGGTGCTCAAGCCCGGCGGAATCCTGATCATCCAAACGCCCGACCTGGACAGCCTGAGTCGGAGAATCCTGGGCTCTGCCTGGGCCGTCCTGTCGCCGTGGGAGCATCTGACGTATTTCTCCGCCCGCTCGCTGAGGATCGCCCTTGGCCGGGCGGGGTTCGAAGTTGAATCCCTGCGCAACCTCCTGATCTTCGACCCAAACTATACCCATCGGAGAGAGGGGCTCGCATATGGGATGTGGCGGAGCTTCCTGCGCCGCTGGGAGCGGTCGGACACGGTCGGGAACATGCACGGCTTCGAGGGGCTGGCGCTGCTGGCCGCCATCGAGCCGAAGACGGACCCGCTGGCGGGCTTGTCGCTCCGGCAGAGGGCGGAACGCCGCCTTTTTCTGGCGCTTAAGCGCGCGCTAAAGGGGGATGTGCTGATCGCCGTCGCGCGGAAGCTCGAGCCTTAGCGGGCGGCGGCGCGGTAGACTTCGAGCGTCCGGAGGGCGGCCTCCCGCCAAGTGAGCTCCGCGGCGCGGCGGCGGCCGGCCGCGATCCTGTCGGCCCGAAAGGTCGAGTCTTCGAGAAGACGCCGGAGGACGCGGGCCAAGCCCTCTTCGTCGCTCGGATCGACAAGAACCGCGGTGCCCGCAGCCAGCTCGGCCATCGAGGTCGAGGCCGTGGTCACGACGGGCGCTCCCGAAGCCATGGCCTCGAAGACGGGCAGGCCCGCTCCCTCGAATAGCGAGATGTAGACGAAGGCCGCCGCGGAAGAATAAAGATGGCGGAGATCTTCATCCGGGACGTAGCCCGTCGCGATCAGGTCGGGCCCGATCCCGGCGGAAACGGCGGACATCGTCCGCCCGGAATCGAAATCCGGCTTCCCGACAAGGACGAGCTGGGGCCGGGGCGAGGGAGCGACGGGCGGCGCGACGAGCCGGCGGAAGGCCGCGGCCAGGAGCGGAATGTTTTTGCGGGGATTGATGCGGCTGACGGAAAGGATGAAGGGACGGCGGATGCCGTGAGCGTCAAGGACGCGTTGGGTGGCGGCCGGGTCGCGCGGGGTGAAGAATTCGGGCGCGACGCCGTGAGGGATGAAGGCGACGCGGGCCGGGTCCAAGCGATAGGTCGCCGCGATGTCGTCGCGGGCGTGGGCCGAGCCGGTGATGATCCGGGTAGCACGGCGGGCCGTGGCCCGGACGAGAATTCGCGAGCGCCAGACGAAGGGCTTGGGAAACGTGTCGGGGACGCGGAGAAAGCCCAGGTCGTGGATGGTCGCCACCAGGCGGCCCCGATGGCAGGGCGGGGCGATGTACTGGACATGCAGGACGTCGAGCCGGTCGCGGCGCGAAGCCAGGGCCAGGGCCAAGGGGATACGCAGGAATGACGCCCGCGGGCGCAAGCGCCGCAAGCGGAAATTGGGCGGGAGCGCAAGGCCCCGAAAATAGGGATGGCCCGGATCGCAGACATAAAGGACGTATTCGTTCTCGCGGTCGATCTCGGCCAGGCCCCTCACGAGGCCGCGAATATAAGTGCAGTTGCCGCAGCCGTCGTCCTCAGCCTTGTGCGCGTCGATCCCTATTCGCATGTTAAAAAGCGCCTCGGCCGGTCAAGGCCACGACGGCGGTCTTGGCCAGGATCAGCAAGTCGAGCCAGATGGACCAATTGCGGACGTAGCGCTCGTCGAGCTTGATGCGCTCCTCGAACGGCAGGTCGGAGCGCCCGCTGGTCTGCCACAGGCCCGTAATGCCGGGCTTGACCTCGAAGAGGATGCCCGGGAAGGGCTGAATGGTCTCGATCTCCTCGCGCAGATAGGGCCGCGGGCCGATGATGCTCATCTCGCCGCGCAGAACGTTGAGGAGCTGAGGCACCTCGTCCAAGCTGAAGCGGCGGAGGAAGCTCCCGAAGCGGGTGATGCGCGGGTCGTCCGAGCGGAGCTTCTTGTAGAGCGTCCACTCCTCGCGGGCGCGCTCGTCCCGCGCCAACAGCGCGGACAGGACTTCGTCGGCGTCGAGGCGCATGGTCCGGAACTTGATCATCTCGATGGACCGCCCGCGGCGTCCGCACCGCGCCTGGCGGAAGAAGACCGGGCCGCGCGAATCCAGCTTGATGCCGATGGCGATGACGGCCATCGCCGGGAGGAGGAGCAGCAGCGAGAGAGCCGCCAGGGCATACTCGAAAGCGCCCTTGGCCAGGAGGTTCCAGGGCTTGTGCAGATTCTTGCGGACCGAAAGCGACAGGACCCGCCCGATATTCTCGAGCTCCACGCCCGCCGTGATCAAATCGCCCGTCCGGGGGATGTACCGGATCGTCTCGCTGACTCCGTCCCAGCGCCGCAACAGGGCGACCATGCGGTCGCGGGGAATGTCGGGGAAGGTGACGATGATGTCCTCGAAGGGCAGGCGCTCCTTCCAGTCTTCGATCTCGTCGTAATGGCCCAGGATGGCGACGCCGTTCGTGGTGCGGCCGACTTCGCCCCGGTCGTCGGTGAGGCAGCCGACGATGCGAAAGCCCAGGGAGCGGTTGCGGCGGATGGCCTCGATGACGGCGCTGGTGCCGTTTTGGGAGCCGATGATGAGGACGCGCTTCTGCCAGAGATGGAGGGAGACCAGGATCCGCTTGGTCAGGAAGCGGGCCGCGGGCAGAGCGAAGTAGCTGACCCCGACCATCAAGCTCAGAATGAGCCGGGAGAAGGCGTAGGGCTGTCGGGCCAGGAAAGCGGAGGCCATGACCAGGGCCAAGGCCATGGTCGAGCTTTTCACCAGAAGGCGCGTCTCGTCCCAGTGGGAATGGCGCTTGGTGTAAAGCTTTTCGTAGGCGAAAACGAGGATCCAAGCCAGGACGAGGTACCATTTTTCGAGGAACGGAGCCACGAGAACCTGCCGGGCGGCGAGGGAGGGGAAGACAAGGGGGAGCACATGTTGGCGCAGGAGGATCGCGGCCAGAAGGGAGGCCGCCAGAGCGGCCACATCTGAGGCGATCAGAAGGACAAGGCTAAGGGATTTCTTTAACATGGCCTCATCGTGAGCCCAAACATATAGCCACAGAACCGC
>JAPKZJ010000028.1 GCA_026393855.1 Candidatus Aminicenantes bacterium | reverse complement strand
AGCATGGGGGCCGACGACAACACCTCGGTGACGGCCGTTAATCTCGAGACGGCCCGGCTCCTGGCGGGCCGGCCGCTACCGGCCACGATCTGCTTCGCTTTCTTCACCGGCGAAGAAGCCGGGCTTCTCGGCAGCCGCGAGTTCGTCCGGGCGGCCAAGGAGAAGGGCTGGAAGATCGCGGCCGACATCAACAACGACATGATCGGCTGGGCCGACGACCATCGGTTGGACGACACCATCCGCTTCGCCAACGCCGGCCTGCGGGACATCCAGCACGCCGCCGCCTTCCTGTTCTCGCGTCTGATCACTTATGACACCCGCTATGTCATGTCGACGGACGGACAGTCCTTCTACGACGTCTACGGCGATGTCGTCAGCGGCCTGGGCTCCTACCCGGTCCTGGGAAACCCCTATTACCACCAGCCGACGGATCTGCTGGAGACGGTCAATCATCAGCTCCTGGTCGAGGCGGCCAAATACAACATCGCCGCCGTCATGCTGGTCGCGTCCAGTCCGGCCCCGCCCAAGGACATCCGGATCGGGCTGGCCAAGGACGGGACCGTGGACGTCGCTTGGGCGCCCAGCCCGGAAAAGCGCGTCCGCTCCTATGTGGTGGAATTCGTCGCCGCCCCCCAGGCGGCTCGCCTGACAGCGGGCCCGCCGCAAATCCAGGTCAAGCTGGCCGCCCTGAAAAAGGGCGACATCGTGGACGTTGCCATCAAAGCCGTGACGGAATTCGGGATCGAGAGCTGGGACTGGGGCCGAGCCCGGGCCATCATGAAGTGATATGCGCCCGGCCGGCCTCTAGGCCATCAGCTCCTTGACGGCGGCGACGACGGCGCGGGCATTGATCCCGCAGCGGTCCAGCAGCTCCTCGGGCTTTCCCGATCGGGGCAGCTCGCGAACGCAGAGATGCCGGATCCGGGCCCGGCCGGCCAAGGCCGAGGCGACCGCCTCCCCCAGCCCGCCCGCCTCGTAATGATCTTCCACCACGACCGCCAGGTTCCCAGTCTCGGAGACGGCGGCACGAAGGCCCTCGACGTCGAGCGGCTGGACGGAATAGGCGTCCAGGACCCGAATGGCGATTCCCCCCGCGGCCAGCTCGTCGGCCGCCTTCAGGGCTTCGTGCAAAGTGATGCCGGCCGCGATGACGGAGACGGCGTCTTGCGCGGAATGGCGGAGGATCTTCGATCCGCCGATGGGGAAAGTCTCGCCGGGACCGTAGAGCAGGGCTGTGGCGGGCCGGGAGGCCCGGATATAGACCGGCCCCCGATGCCGGGCGGCGGCCTCGACGCAGGCTTCCGCCGACACTGCGTCGCCCGGGTAGAGGACGACGCAGCCCGGCACGGAGCGGAACAGGGCGATGTCCTCGAGGCCCATCTGGGACGCCCCGTCTTCGCCGATGCTGACCCCGACGTGCGAGCCGCAGACCTTGATGTTGGAATAGGAATAGGCCGCCATCCGGACCTGGTCGTGGGCCCGGGTGAGGAAGGCGGCGAAGGTGGCCATGAACGGGATGTAGCCCTTGGCCGCGAAGCCCATGCCCATCCCGATCATATTCTGCTCGGCGATGTAGGACTGGAAGGAGCGGGCCGGGAAAGCCTCGAAGAACTTGTCGGCATAGGTGGAGTTCTTGACGTCGCCGTCGATGGCCACGATCGAGCTGTTGACCCCGCCCAGAGCCGCCAGGGCTTTGCCGTAAGCCAGCCGGGTGGCCGTCTTCTCGGCGTAGGCCGTGCGCGGGAAATCGAATCGCACGCCCGGCTCGGGCCGGGTGGCAGCGGGAGGAGGCGTGATCAGCGCGGCCGCATCGCCCTCAGGCAGGGGGCCGATCTCGGCCAAGGCTCGTTCCAATTCCTCGGGTTTGAGCGGCCTGCCGTGCCAGCCGTTCTGGTCTTCAAGGAAGGAAACGCCCTTGCCCTTGAGGGTCTTGGCGATGACCGCCAGCGGCGCGCCCGTGCGGCCCGCCTGGGCCAAGGCCTGGCTCACGGAGTCGATGTCATGACCGTCGATGACGACTGCGGCCCAGCCAAAGGCTTCAAACTTTCGGGCGTAGGCCGCCACCCCGTGCTCATGCATGGTCGGGCCCGACTGGCCCAACCGGTTGACGTCGACGATGGCACAGAGATTGGTTAATCTCAGATGGGCGGCCGCGTTGGCCCCTTCCCAGACCGACCCTTCGGCGCACTCGCCGTCGCCCATGACCACGAAGACCCGCCCCGGCGAGCCGCCCAGCCGCTGAGCCGCTGCCATCCCGACGCCCACGGACAAGCCCTGGCCGAGCGATCCGGTGGCGGCCTTGATCCATTTCATGCGGGGGGTCGGATGCCCCTCCAACTCGCTCGAGATCTTGCGCAGGTTGAGGAGGGACGCCGGCGTGATGACCCCGGCTTCGGCGTAGGCCGCCCACAGGATCGGCGCGGCGTGGCCTTTGGACAGGACCAGCTCGTCGTTGCCCCAGTCCTCGGGATCGCGCGGGTTCCAGCGCATGGCCTGGAAGAACAGCACGGCAGCGATCTCGGCCATGGACAGGCAGGTCGTGGGATGGCCCGAGCCGGCGGCCGTCGTCATGCGAAGGGAATGGGCTCGGAGCCGCTTGGCGATCCCGGCCAGGGCGTCGTCGGAAAGGGTCGAAGTCATGGGCGGAGGCCTCCTGCGAGGGCGGTATGGAAGGGCTCATTATAGTGGTTTCGGGCGCGGCCGACAATCGCT
>JAPKZJ010000027.1 GCA_026393855.1 Candidatus Aminicenantes bacterium | reverse complement strand
GGACCTCCGTATTAGTAGTCGACTAGTTCAATCGACATAGTTATCTAACATATCCGGTCGGCGGAAGTCAACGGTTTTCGATCACGGTTTTCGATCACTTTTTTCCTCTAAGAAGGGCTCGGGGTATGGGGGACTCCCTTGGAGGGTGACCCTTTAGCCGGGTCCCCCTCCAACGCCCCGCCAGTTTAAAGCCGGCGGGGCTGCCACCCCTCCATGGAGCTTCTTCTGCTTGAATTCCATCGTATTGACCGGAATTAGTTTTTAAAAGAGCTGTACCATGCCCGCTCGCTCATCAACCCTGCGCTGAAGCATAGTGCTGCGAAGCTAATTGGTTTTATTTGGATCTTCGCCCAATTCCGGGGAGATCAGGCGGTTCGGGGTGTCGGCCAACGGCGAAACCGCGCGGGTTCCGGCTTTTTACGCCTCTCCGCGAGGGCACCCAGCGGGCGCCGAGGGCTGTTTGAGCACGCGACAATCTACCGGAATCGAATCGGAGTGGGTGGTCTCCAAGACCGGGAGATCTCGAATGCGGAGTTCCGAGGCGCCGAGCGGATTAGCGTAAAAAGGAGTGGTGAACCCGCGCCGCCGGGACGACACCCCGGACCGCCCTCCCCGGAATTGGGCGATGGACTTTTTGTTTCCCCGCTCCCTTCGCTCCGTTACAAAAAACTTTTCAGAAAAGATAAAATTGTTTTCAAATGGCAGGCTATCCGGAAAGATGCTTTTAGGCTAAAATTCCGCCCGACAAAACGATGAGCGAAGCGAAATTCGAGAGAATTCTCCGCTGCCCGGCCTGCGACGGCACCCGTCTGCGCCCGGCCCGCCGCGGCACCCTCGACCGGGCGGCCCTGAACGCCGAGGCGATCAAGATCACCGACCGCGAATACGGCAAGGTCTGGGATCTGGCCGCGTGCCTGGACTGCGGACATCTTTTCGCCGACCCTTCGCCCCGCCCGGAGTTCATCTTCTCCCTCTACCAAGAGGTTGAGGACCCCCTCTACGACGCCGAGTCCGAGGGCCGCTCGCAGAACTTCCGCCCCATCCTCGGCCGACTGGCAAGCCTCGCTCCCGGCAAGGGCAAGCTTTTCGACGTCGGGGCGGCGACCGGCATCCTGCTCAACCTGGCCCGCCGGGACGGCTGGCAGGTCGACGGCATCGACGCCAGCGCCTGGGCCGCCCGCTGGGCCGCGGAACACTATGGAATTCCCTTGCGGCAAGGGTCCTTCGAGGAGGCCGCTGTTCCGCCGCAAAGCTTCCGGGCCGTGACCATGGTCGATTTCATCGAACACACGCCGACTCCGAGAGCGGCCGTGGCCAAGGCGGCTTCGATCCTGGCGCCGGGAGGCGTGCTCTGTCTGGTGACCCCGGACATCCACAGCCTCGCCGCCCGGCTGGCCGGCCGGCGCTGGTGGCACCTGCGGCCCGGCCACCTGGCCTATTTCTCGCACGCCAGTCTGGACGCCCTGCTGGCCTCGGCCGGATTCCGGGTCGTGCTGCGCCGAAAATACGCCTGGACCTTCAGCGCCCAATATTTGGTCAGCCGGTTCTCCGCCCTGAGCGGCTGGGCCGCTTCCCGGCCCGCTTCTTTTTTGAAGAGGATTCCGATAAAATTAGCCCTCGGCGATTCCTTTGAAATCTACGCCGTGAAGGACAAAACCATTTGAACGCCTACCTGCGGGCCATGCGTCTGGAGCGCTGGCCGCGCAGTATGGCTATTTTTTCGGGCTGCGCCGCCTATGCCTTCCTTCATCGCAGCTCGTTCCCGCCGGCCGGCTACTTCGAGCCGGCCTGGATGGCCGCGGTCGCCTTCCTCCTGACCTGGGGCATTTCCACGGCCAACTATATCGTCAACGAGATCGTCGACCTGGCTTTCGACATCCATCACCCGAGCAAGAAATTGCGGCCTCTCGTGGCCGGCGAGATCCGCAAAGGTCCCTTCGCCCTGATCGGGCTGGTCCTCATCGCAGCCTGCCTGGGGCTGGCCCGCGTCGTCTTCGAAGTCCCCTTCCTGCTGTCTCTGGCCGGGCTGCTTCTGGCCGGGATCGTCTACAACGTCAAGCCCATCCGGACCAAGGACATCCCGTTCCTCGACTCGATCTCCGAATCGGCCAACAACCCGATCCGGTTCCTGATCGGATGGTACGCCATGGCGCCGCACGCCCCCTTCCCGCCGGCCGCCGTGCTGCTGAGCTGGTGGGCCTTCGGCAATTTCCTGATGGTGGCCAAGCGGCTGTCCGAGTTCCGCTTTCTCAAGGAGAAAGCCGGCGATTACCGGACCTCGCAGAAGAAGTATACCCGGACCAAGCTTCTGTCCGGCATGATTCTGAGCGCCGTCGTCTGCTTGGCGGCCTTCGTCTTCTTCGGGGCCCGGACGAGCCTGCCGTCCTTCTTCGCCATCGCCCCGTTTTTGGTCGTGTTCTTCCTGCTGATCTTCCGCAAGACCCTGCGCGAAGCGGAAGTCATGGAAGAGCCGGAGAAGCTCCTGGCCAGCCCCAAGTTCGCGATCTACACACTGTTTCTTCTGGCCCTTTTCGTCGCGTCCTTCTTCCTGGACGCGGCCGGGCGCTGACCGCCGTGAAGCCCGCCCGCACCCCGCTCGTCGTGGCCACCGGCAACGCCGGCAAAGCCCGTGAGATCGCTATCGTCCTGAAGGACCTGCCTTTCCGCGTCCTGAGCCTGGCCGACCTGGGCCTCGCGGCGGACTACGAGGAGACGGGCCTGACCTTCGCCGCCAACGCCCGCGGCAAGGCCGAGTTCTATTCCGCCCTGACGGGCCATCTAACCCTGGCCGATGATTCGGGGTTGGCGGTCGACGCCCTGAACGGAGCGCCGGGTGTCGTCTCGGCCCGCTTTTCGGGCCCGGGATCGAACGACGCCCGCAACAACCGCGAGCTTCTCCGCCATCTCGCGGCCGTGCCCGAATCACGACGGGGCGCCCGCTTCATCTGCTGCATGGTCTTGGCTCGCGACGGCCGGGCGATCAAGCAGGTGACGGGCCGGGTCCGCGGGCGGATCCTTCGAGAGCCTCGCGGCAGGCACGGCTTCGGCTACGACCCGGTCTTTTTTTACCGAAGGCTCGGCCGAACCTTCGCCGAGCTGTCTGGGGAAGTGAAGAACGGATTCAGCCATCGCGGCCGCGCCCTCCGCAAGATGGCCTCTTATCTCGCCGAAAAGTAAAAAGCCCTCACCCCGCCCGGGGGCGGAGTGAGGGCACGCAGGGTGGAGGGCACACCCTTGGGGGGCAGGAGATCAAACCGAGATCAGGTCTTTGAGCTTGGCGTAGATCTTCTCGCCGATACCCGTGACCTTCATCAGCTCCTCGGCCTTCTTGAAGGGCCCGTTCTGCTTGCGGAAGTCGATGATCCGCTGGGCAATCTTGGGGCCGATCTGCGGCAGCTTCTGCAGCTCGTCCGACGAGGCGGAGTTGATGTTGATCTTGTCCGCGGCCTTGTTCGGCCCCTGCATCGCCAGGAGCGGGGACAGGAACAGGCTGAGGACCATGACCGTCGCAACGCCTTTCATCAAATGGGCTCTCATGTGAGCACCTCCTTTCGCTCTCTTCTAATGCGAAAGGCGTGCCAGTATGGCGCGGATTCTTCCCGCCTTATTCTCTGTGTATGACCATGATTTTCCCCACGTCCGCGTCAACGCGAGTCGTCTTGAGAGCCGTTTCCGACTCCCTGCGTTTACAGAAGATAACGATGATCAATTCAAATTCTTAGAAACATTGCTTGACCGAGGGGTATTGGGGGCCAAAGCCACGAGCTTTGTAGCCCTATGCTTCAGCATAGGGTCGGCGAGGGAGCGGGGACTCCCTTGGAGGGGGAACCATTGATGGGTTCCCCCTCCAACGCCAAGGGCTGCCTCCCCCTCATGGTAGCCTCCTCCAATGACTCTCCGATTCCCAAGTTCTCGTGAGAGTTCAGGAGGAGCGACCGAGCCGGCCGGAGTGAGCTCCCTCGCTGGGGGAGCGAACGTCTTTGGCCCCCAAACCCCGAGATCTAGCGGGCCCGGGGGTGGCTCTTCTTGTACACGTCCAGCAATTGCTTGACGTTGAGGTGAGTGTATTTCTGGGTCGTGGCCAGGCTCTCGTGGCCCAGCAGCTCCTGGATGACCCGCAGGTCGGCCCCCCGACCCAGCAGGTGCGAAGCGAAGGAGTGGCGCAGGGCGTGCGGGCTGACCCCGCGCCGCAGGAGCGAGCGCTTGACATACTTCTCGACCAGCCGCTCGACCGAACGCGGGGAGATCCGCCCGCCCCGGTAATTCAGGAAGACCGCCGACTCGCCGAAGTTCGCGCCCAGCAGCGTCGGCCGCAACCGCAGGTAGGCGTCCATACGCTCCACCGCCTTGCGGCCGAAGGGCACAAGCCGCTCCTTCTTGCCCTTGCCGCGGACCTTGAGCAGGCGGTCCTCCAGGCTCATGTCGGCCAGATCGATCCCGGTCAGCTCGCTCAGCCGGATGCCGGTGGCGTAGAACAGCTCCAGGATGGCCCGGTCGCGCAGCCCCAGGATGTCGTCCTTGTCGGGCTCATCCAGGAAGCGCAGCATCTCGTTCTCGGATAGAAATTCCGGCACGGGCCGGTCGAGCTTGGGAGTGGAAACGACCTGGGCCGGATTGTCGTCGACCAGGCCTTGTTTGAGACAGAACTTGAAGAAGGATCGGATGGCGGCCAGCTTGCGGGCGACCGAGGATTTGGCCTGATGGGCGGCGGCCAGCTCGTGCAGGTACCCGCGCAGAACGACGTTGTCCACGTCGCGGAGACCGAGCCCGCGGGCCTCAAGATGGGCGGTCAGCTGCAGGAGGTCGATGCGATAGCCGGAGACGGTATGGGGCGAGGCGTTTCGACCGTAAGTCAGATGTTCGAGAAACTCGTCAATCGCCTTGCGCATCCTTGACGGCCGGCTCCTTGGCCTTCGGGGCTATTGTAGCGCCCTCGGCCTCCTCCCGCCAGCCGCAAACCTCGTCCTGGCAGTGGATGTAGGTGCCGTCCTTCTTGGTGCTGTGGCGGAGGACGAACGGCTTGCCGCATTTCGGGCAGGGCTGTTTGAGGGGCTCGTCCCAGGTGGCGTAGCGGCATTTGGGGAAGCGGCTGCAGCCGTAGAAGAACCGGCCCCGCTTGGTCTCGCGCTTGAGGATCGTCCCGCCGCAGTCCGTGGGGCAGGCCAAGCCGGTGTCCTCGGACTTCTTCTTCTTGATGTATTTGCAGGTCGGATAGTCGGAGCAAGCGATGAAGAGTCCGAACCGCCCCTTGCGCTGGACCAGGTTGCTCCCGCAGTCGGGGCAGAGCTCGTCCAAGGTCACGATCTCCTTCTTGACCATGGCTTCCTTGAAGTCGCAGTCGGGGTAGCCCGAGCAGGACTTGAAGCTGCCGAAGCGTCCGCTCTTCAGGACGACCGGCTTGCCGCACTTGGGGCAGATCTCGTTGAGCGGGATGCCGCTGGCCTTGACGCTTTCGACCTTGGCCGCCGCTTTGAGGTCCTTTTCCAGCCGGGCGTAGAACCCCTTGAGCGAGCCGGTCCACTCGAGCTTGCCTTCCTCGATCTTGTCCAGCTCCTCCTCCATCCCGGCGGTGAACTGGATCTCCATGATGTCGGGGAAGTTCTTGATCAGAAACTCGGTCACGAACATGCCCAGCTCGGAGGGTACGAACTTGCCTTCCATCTTGACGACATAAGTCCGGTTCTGCAGGGTGGAGATGATGGGGGCATAGGTGGACGGCCGGCCGATGCCCTTGGCCTCGAGCTCCTTGACCAGCGTCCCTTCCGTGTAGCGGGCCGGAGGCTGGGTAAAGCTCTGCTTGGGCTCCAAGCTCTGCAGGGCCAGCGTCTCCCCCGCCGTCGCGGCAGGCAGGGTTTCCTTCTCACCGTTCTCGCCCTTGGGGGTCAGGGCCAAATGGCCGGCGAATTTAAGGACTTCGCCCTTGGCCGAAAAGAGATATTTCTTGGCCGTGACCTCGAACTCGGTCTCCTCGATCAGGGCCGGGCTCATCTGCGAAGCCAGAAAACGATTCCAGATCATCGTGTAGAGGCTGAGCTCTTCCTTTTTAAGGTAGGGCTTGACCACTTCAGGCGACAGGTCGGGCGAAGTCGGCCGGATGGCCTCGTGGGCGTCCTGGGCGGCGCTCTTGTTCTTATAGACGTTCGGCTTGGAGGGCAGATGCCGGGCCGAATAGGTCTTCTCGATATAGGCCCGGGCCCAGGCCAGGGACTCGGCCGAGATGCGCACAGAGTCCGTGCGCATGTAAGTGATCAGGCCGACGGGGCCCCGCTCGCCGATGGCCATGCCCTCATACAGCTTCTGGGCGATGGACATCGTCCGCTTGACGGGATAATGGAGCCGCTGGTAGGCGTCCTGCTGGAGCGTGCTCGTGATATAGGGCGGAGAAGGGTTGCGCTTCTTCTCCTTGACGTTGATCTTGGCCAGGGTGAAGGGGGTGTCTTTGAGATCGGTCAGGATCGCCTCGGCGGCGGCCCCGTCCCCGACCTTGGCCTTCTTGCCGTCGATCTTAGCCAGGGCGGCCCGGAACGGCGGCGGGTTGGCGGCGGCCAGATGGGCGTAAATCGTCCAGTATTCCTCCGGCACGAAGGCCCGGATCTCCAGCTCCCGCTCGTAGACGAGGCGCAGGGCGATGCTCTGGACGCGCCCGGCGCTCAGGCCGCGGGCGACCTTCTTCCACAGCAGGGGGCTGATGAGGTAGCCGACCAGCCGGTCAAGAACCCGCCGGGCCTGCTGGGCGTCGAACATATCGGCATCCAGGACGGTCATATGGCGGATCGCCTCCTCCACGGCCGGCTGGGTGATCTCGTGCAGCTTGAGTCGGTGCAGGGGCTTGGTGTCGTCGCCCAGGAGGGCTTTGAGGTGCCAGCAGATGGCCTCGCCCTCGCGGTCGGGGTCGGCCGCCAGGATGATGGCCGAGGCTTCGGCCGCGGCCTTCTTCAGCTCGTCGACGATCTTCTTGCGCTCGGGGATGACCTCATAGAGAGGGGCGAAATTGTTCTCGACGTCGACGCCGAGCTTGCTCTTGGGCAGATCGCGGATGTGCCCCATGGAGGCCTTGACGACATAGTCCGACCCCAGATATTTGTTGATCGTCTTCGCCTTGGCCGGCGATTCGACGATGACCAGCGACTTCTCCATCACCATTTCCTCCGATACGTCTTGCCCGGGCCTTGGACGGCCAGGCCCTTGATCTCCAGCCCCAGCAGCGCGGCCAGGAGCTCCGGGATCGTCATCCCGGTCCGTTCCGCCGTCTCGTCGACGGTCGTCTCGCGGTCGGGGCCGAGGCCGGCCAACACCGCCTCCTCGGCCGCCGTCAGCGACGGCAGCAGCGGCGGCTCGTCCGGGCTGCGCGCGAAAACAAAGTCCCGCACGGGGCCGGGAAGCTCTTCGGCCACGTCCCGCCAGCTCTCGACGAGCCGGGCGCCGATCCGGATCAATCCGTTCGTGCCGCCGCTCAGCTCGGACGTCGCCGGCCCGGGGACGGCCATGACCTCGCGGCCCTGTTCCAGGGCCATCGCGGCCGAGATCAGCGAGCCGCTCTTGCGCGTCGCCTCCACGACGACGAGTCCGAGCGACAAACCGCTGATGATGCGGTTGCGCAGGGGGAAATGGAAGCCCAAGGGCTCTCCCCCGAGAGGGAACTCCGTGACCACGGCCCCTCCCCCTTCGATGATCCGCTCGAAGAGGCGGCGGTTCTCGGGCGGATAGATCTGCCCCAGCCCCGAGCCCAGAACGGCCACGGTCCGGCCGCCCCGCAGCGCTCCGGTATGGGCCAGGGTGTCGATCCCCCGGGCCATGCCGCTGACCACGACCAGCCCGCGGCGGGCCAGGTCTTCCGCCAGGCGCTCGGCCATTGACTTGCCGTAAGCCGAGGGATGCCGCGCCCCGACGACGGCGACCGCCGGTCCCCGGAGGGCTTCCGCATGGCCCGCGCAATAAAGGGCCGAGGGAGGATCATAGATTTCCCTTAAGGCGACCGGGTAGTCGTCATCCCCGAAGGTCAAGAGAGAATAGCCATTCCTGGTCAGGGTGTCAAATTCTTTTTGGGCCCGGCCTATCAGGTCGGGATCGAGGAGAGCGGCCGTACGGGCCTCGTCCAAACCAATGGCGCGGAGCTCCGGGGCCGGGGCCAAGAACGCTTCTTCCAGGCGCGGAAAGGCTTTTTCGACGGCGCTGCGCCAGCGTGGAAACTCGGCCAGCGCCAGCCCCAGCGCCACCAGGAGGATGCGGTCTTGGTCTGTAACAGCCACGTCTAGATAGACGCCGCCGCCCTGCTAAAAATCTCAAAGAAGGGGTCAGGTCTCAACATTCAACATTAAGGTCAAGTGTTGAATGTTGAGACCTGACCCCTATTTGATCAAGTCTTTGTATTTTTGAAACACTTGGCGGAGCTGTTCCTTGGTCACAATGTAGCCGTTCAGGTTGACCGAGATGGTCGACCGCAGCGGGTCGTTGGACTTGAACAGGGCGAACTCCCGGATGGGGCCCATGCGGTTGGCCAGGTCCATCTTGATGACCAGCTCGACGCTCTTGCCGGCGGCCACCTTGATCGGATAGGCGGCAGGCTTGCCGGCGAAGAGAACCTGGGCGCCCGTCAGCTGGCACTCGAACCTCAGTTCCAGCTCGCCCTTGTTGTAGACGGTGATGGGGGCGACCAGGCTGTCGCCCTCGACCAGTAGGCCGCCATCGAAGGAGTAGCGGTCGAAATCGATCCGCGGCTGGGGCGGGACGTCGACGGCGGCCGTGATCTTGAGCTGGACGCGCGGCTGGACGGGGTCGTCCGTCTCCACATAGATGTACTTGACGACTTCGCCGGCGTAGCCCTGAGTGCTGAAAGTGACCTTGATCTTGCCCGATTTCCCCGGCTCGACCTTTTTATCCGAGACAAGGGCGGCGGTGCAGCCGCAGGAGGTTTCGACGTTGATGATCTTGAGCGTGGCGTCCCCTTCGTTCTTGAAAGCGAACTCGTGGACGAGGTCGGCCCCCATCTTGGCCCGGCCGAAGTTCCAGGCGTCTTCCTTGAAGGCGATCTTGGGCCCCTTGGCCGCGCCCGGCGCGGCGAAGGAAGCCGCGGCCGTCAGGGCCAGGAGGGCGATGAGGACGATCCGGCGGGCGCGCATTGGGTTCATGGGATAACCTCCCCGGGCCAATTTAACCCAGACGGAAGCCTAATTCAAGAAGGGCTCGGACTCCCTTGGAGGGGAACCCTTTAGCGGGGTTCCCCTCCAACGCCCCGCCGGCTACGCGCCGGCGGTTCTGCTACCCCTCCATGGAGCCTTCGCCGTTCGAATTCCATCCTAGATTTTCGAAACTATTAAAATAATTAGCCGGCTCGGAACTCTGTACTTTTCTTCCGAATAGGAAGAAAAGTGCTCAGACATCCTCGCCGTCCTGCCTCTTTCCGGGCCGCACCTTTCGGAGCCGCATGACGAATCCTCCCCTGTTTAGGGGAGGCAGGAGGGGTAATACCAATAAAAGAAATTGGAATGCGGCTACGCTTAGGCGAAATTTCCGCCCTCGCGACGACGGGCGAGGCGCCGGTCGTGACGAGGACTGCGAAGCGACCGCATCGGCGCTCACCCCCGCATCTCTCGCCCTAGTAAAAGACTTTTCAGAAACGATAAAATCGCATTCATGGGAGAAGGCTACCTTGAAGGGGTGGCAGCAATCGTCCCCTTGACGATTGCGTTGGAGGGGGAACCCGTCAAAGGTTCCCCCTCCAAAGGAATCCCTGCTATAATCGCGAGCGAAAATGAATCCGTGCCACGCCCGCCGATACGCCGCAATCGCCGCGACTCTTTGGCTGACGATTCTCGCCGCCCGGCCCCTCTCCCTTGCCGCCCAAGCCCCGCCCCGCCCGCAGGGCGAAATCGGGCTAACGCTCGGAGCTGCCTTCTCTTTCTCCGGGGCCGAGTCCCTTCACCATCAGAGCTGGACAGCCCCGCCCCTGGCCGGGATGTCGGCCCAGAACGCGTTGGCCGCCGCCCCCGCGACGTCCTTTTTCGTCGGCGGTTCCTACACCCGCTTCTTCGGCCGGGCCATTGGAATCGTGGCCGGGTTCGGCTACGCCAAGAACGGCCTCGCGGCTTCGGCCGGGTTCAAGACGGCAGGGACGACCCCCTCGACGGCCCGCGCTCTGACCGCGTCCCCCGATCCCAGCGAGATCACCGCCGTCCCCATTTATCTCGGCTTGGCGGTCCGCTGGACGGGGCGCAGCTCGTCACTGATTTTTTCGGCCGGACCGGCCCTGATCCTCCATTCCATCGTCATCGAGACCGAGGCGGGCATGCTGGCCGCGTCCGCGGCCGGAACGGCAGGCGCTTACCGCGCTTCCGTTTCCATCCCCGACCAAACCTGGATCGCGGCAGGCCTGCACGCGGGGCTGACGTCCGACCTCCCGATCGGTCCCTCTACGGCCTTGTTTTTTGAGGTGCGCTATTTCCATTCGCCCGCCAAATCCTTCGACTGGACTTGGAAGCCGGGATCGATGCCCGGCCTGGACGACTCGGCCTTATCGGCGACCCTCGACGCGGCCTCGGCCGCGGCCGCCCGAACGGCTACGCGGCCGCTTGCGGTCGATCCCTCGCTCCTTCACGTTTCGGCCGGCCTGCGCTTCCGGCTCAGATAAAAAGATTCTTCTCCCATCGCGGCGGCCCGCCCGACCGCCTCCCGTCCCCGCCCGGCTGTGCTATAATGAAATGAAAGAACAAACATGAGGTCGACTATGATGATCCGACGTTCGATCCTCACCGCCGCTCTCGGAATCCTCCTGGCCATGGCCGTTGGAGTCGAAGCCGCTTCGGCTGCGGCTGCGGCCCCCATCATCCGGCTGAAAGTCACGGCCGAGATAGCCAACATCCGCCAAAAGCCGTCGATCTCGAGCTTGATCGTGCGCCAGATCCCCGAGGGAGCGCTTCTCGAAGCTTCGCGCAAAGACGGCGAGTGGTACCTCGTCGCCCTCGAGCCCGACGAGACGGGGACGAATTCGGGCTATGTCCACGAGAGCCTGGTGCTTCCGCTGGACGAACCGGCCGTGCCCGAGAAGAAAACGCGCATTGTGGAGCGGGTGACGCAGCCGAAGCCCAAGCCGGCCGAGACCACGCCGCCTCCCGCGCGAACCGAGCCCGCGCCGGTCCACCGAACGGAGCCCGCCGTGGAAACGCCGGCGGCCAAGACGGATAATTACGGCTTCGAGCCGCTCCGCCCCGCCCTTGTTATCGGGGGCGGCGGCCTGATCGCCGCCGTGGGCGACCTCAACGACGGTTCCCAGGGGCTGGCCGATTATTTCGGATACCAGCTCGGGGCCGCGGCCGATCTGACGCTGTCGCGATTGCGGCTCGTCTTTCCCTTCGAAGCCGAGATTCAAATCCCCATCGGCGGAAGATTCGCCCTGACCATCGGTGCCGGATACGCCGGCGCCTCCGCCACGACTCTCGTGACCTACGCCACGACCGGGTCGGCCAACTCCTTCAGCGCCGGGCCCGGCTTTTCCGCCATCCCGATCAAGGCCGGCCTCCTCTATTCGCCCGTGCCGTCCTTCTACGCCAAGGCGGGCCTCATGGTCGTCCCGGCCAAGGCCTCCTACACCTATCATTTCACGCACGATCAGTTTTGGCAGGAATGGACGGGCGAGGCCTCGGCTTTCGGCTTCGGCGCCTACGGCGCCCTAGGCATCGAGCTGACCCTCGGGCCCAGCATCGGATTCCTCATCGAGGCCGGCGGCCAGATCGGCAAAATCTCGGGATTCGACGGCACCGGGACCTACCTGGATTCGACCCTCGACGAGGCCGTCACGGAGACGGGGCTGCTCTATGCCTATGACGCCAAGCCGACCCAGTTCGACTCATTCCCCCTGACCTTCATCCGCTCCAAGCGGCCGACCGAAGGCGGGGTTGCCAACGCCCGCGAAGCAACCCTCGACTTGCTGGGGATTTCCCTCAAGGCCGGGTTGAAATTCAAGTTCTGAGTAGGGGTCAGGTCTTAACTCTTGACGGAATTAACCCGGCCTGCCCCCTATTAAATAGCGGGGGCGGCCGTCGACGCGCACGACCCGCGCGGCCGGAAGCGCCCCGCCGTCGCGGTCGAGCACCGCGGCCGGCGCCGCAGCCAGCGTCAGATTGAAAGCCGGGCCGTTGGTCCAGGCCACCGCGAATTCGCATCCGCCTTTGCGGAAATAAAAGACGTTCCCTCCACGCGGCTGCTCCCGGCGCACGAATTCCGCGCCCTGAAGATTCTCTACCATCGTCCGAAAGGCGTGAAACGCGGGCCGGCGCCGGGCCGGCGTCTCCCGCGTATCCACCAGCCCGTAGCCCGGCGCGGCCAATTGCCACCAATAGATCCGATCGACGAGCCCCGAGGCAAGCCCGAGGATGTAGTAGCGAACGAGATAATCGGCTTGGGCGTCCTCGGACACCATCGGCTTGCCCGCGGCCGGCGAGTATTTCCCGGTGCCATCGAGCGGCCAGTTGACCTCGCTGACCCAGAACTCCGGATCTTTCACCCGGCCGCACCCCGCCGCGGCCTTGAACAGAGCGAACTTTTTCTCGGCCGTCCAACCGGCCTGGGCGTTTTCGGGCGCGCCCATCCGGTCGACATAGAGAAGCGACGTCACGACGTCGAACTCCACGGCCCGCAGCACCGGCGGATAAAGGTGGAACTCGAAGTCGATGACCGCCGGACCGGCGAGTCTCGCCGCGGATCCGCCTCTCGCCGCGGCCGCGGCCCGGGCCAGCTTGACGTATTCGGTGTGATCCCAAACGCCCCATTTGGTCCGATTCCAGGCATGGCCGATCTCGAAGGCCGAGGCGATCGGGCCCAGCCTCCGGAACGTTTCCTCGAGGAAAGCGGTCCAGCCCGCCGCGTCGAACACATCGTCCCGGCGCTGGAGAATAGAGATAACGACCTCGAACCCCGCTTCGCGCAGACGGCGGGCAAAGGCTTCGCTTGCGGCCAGCTTCCCCCGCTCCCACGACGCAACCCGGAAGAGTGTCTGGCGGACGCCGATCTCGCGCAGAAGGGCCGTGGTCTCGCCGATCGGCAGCGCTTCGGGCGAGACCGAAACCGCAAACATGTCGGGCCGGATCACGACCGGCGCTCCGTACATGCGCCGGCGATTGCGCCAATATCGGAAGGCCATGGCCGGCCCGTGAACGAGGTCGGACCCCAGCATACCCAGATAAACCGGCCAGCGCCGGTAATGATGCCGCATCCGCTCCGACCGCGGGGCCACGTTGTGCGGCTGGTCGGCGAACGGATTCCAGTCGAATTTGAAGCTCATTGGAGCTTGAGCCTCCGAGCCCACTGCCGCAGACGCGCCTTCTTTTTAAAGCGCAGCCAGCGCTCGAAGGCCGCCTTGGACTTCTCGTACCGCCGGACGAAAGACGGATCCGGGCCGCCTTCGCCGGCATAGAAGCCTAGAAATTCGCGCCGCGCGCCTTCCGGCACGCCGAGGCGAATGAGATTCTTGGCCCGGACGGACCGGCCGAGGCGGCGCTTCCGGCGGACCCGATTGGTGTCGAGGAAGTGAAAGACGAATGCTCCGCCGGGCCCTCGCTCGACCAGGATGTTGCCGTCGGAGAGATCGCGGTGCAGGATTCCGGCCTCGTGGGCGGCTCGGAGGTCCCGGGCCAGGGCGGCCAGCAGCCGCCTTAGCTCCGGCGCCTCGAGCTCCCGCAAGAGCGACCGGATCTCGACCGCTCCCCGGACCCGCTCGGCCACGAACCAGGCCTTTTCCACCGTGCCGCGCCGGCGCTGCTCCAACACGGCCGCCGTAGCCGGCGTGCGCAGGCCGGCCGCCTGGAGCCACGCGGCGCCCCGCGCGGACCGTTCGGCCTTGGACCGGCCGACGAGCGTCCGCAGGCGATGGAGCCCGCGCGGGCGGAACTCCTTGACTACGAGGTCGAGCGCGCTCCCATCGGCCAGCGGGACCGGGACGGCCGTGACCAAGTTACGGGCCGCGTGAAGAACTTCGGCGCCGGGTACTGCCGCGAGCCCTTCGATCGTCGCCAGCCAGGCCCGGAATTCGGGACAATCGAAGCGCGGCTCCACCCGGATCTTCGTCTTCATCCGCGCCGCCTTCGGGATGCGGCCAGATCGTCGAGAAGCGTGCGGCCGATGGCCTTCGGCGCGAACCTCTCCCGGACCAGCCGGCCGCCGGCAGTCCCCAACGCCTCGCGCAGGGCGCCGTCCCTCTTCAGCTCCAGGATGGCCAGCGCCAGGGCGGGGCCGAGCGGCTCGTCGCACAAATAGATGTTTCGGCGGTGGGCGAAGATTTCTTCGACGCTAGGCGTGCGGGCGGTGACGACCGGCTTGCCCACGGCCATCGCCTGATAAATTTTATGCGGGATCACCCGGCGGGCTTTCTCTGTCCGCCCGAAAACGCCTAGGCAGAGATCGGCGTCGGCGATCTCCACCGGCAGCCGGAGAAACGGGACGCGGCCGACGAGCTCGACATTGGTCAGGCGGTGCCGTGCCGTGAACTCCCGCACGGCCGGGAAAGTCTGCCCGTCGCCGACGAATCGGAATCGGATGTCGGCCTCCTTGGCCAGAAGCTTGGCCGCTTCGACGACGATCTCGACCCCGTGCAGGGGGAGGAATGAACCGAAGAAAAGCACCCGGAACGGTCGGGCCGCGTCGGGGGCGGGGGCCGACACGGCGGCGGGACGGAAGGCCTCGTCGTCGAATCCGAGATAGAGGACCCGGACTTTGCCCGGATCGATTCGATAGGTCCGGCAGAAATAATCCTTGTGGGCCGCGGTATCCGCCAGGATGACGTCGGCCAGCCGGAAGGCGGCCGCGTCAATTTTAAAATTCCACCAGGCCGTCGGCGAAGAGGGCGGTTTGCGCCGCCAATCCAGAATCTTGGTTTCGTAGCGGGCGGCCAACGGATCGAAGACGACCCGGCGAGCCGTGAGAAGCCCGATCAGCTTGGCCAGCGGGACGTCCTTGGCGCAGAACTCGGGTACGAATAGAAAGCGGCGGAGGACCCGCGCCTCGGCCGCCTGCCGCTCGCGCCGGGAGCGGAGAAATCGGAGGACGAGCATCGGGTAGCGCAGCCAGACCCGCCAGTGGGTCGAGGCGGGGCATTCCGAAACGACGGCGCCGTTTTGCCGCAAGCCGCGGCGGATGACGGCCGAGCGCGGATAGGCGGGGTCGTAGGCCCCGAAAAAGACGAAGCCCGCCGGCCCGGAGGATGGGATCATATGCGGACCTAACATACGATTTTCGCCGCGAAAAATAAAGGATCGCTTCCGTTCCGCCCTTTCGCTGTTGCAGGCAAGACGCCCCTTGCGGTATCCTACAAGCGGTAAGGAGACGCGCCATGGCCATCGCCCCCGAGCTGCTCGAGATTCTCGCCTGCCCCAAGTGTAAGACCGACGTCAACCTGACGGCCGACGGGAAAGGCCTGAAGTGCGTCCAGTGCGCGCGCGTCTACCGGATCGAGGACGACATCCCCGTCATGATCATCGAAGAGGCCACGATTGAGCCCGACCGGCCGACGCGAAGCTGAGCCCGCCCGCCCGCGCCACATCCTCCTCATCCGCCTGCGCCGCATCGGCGACGTCGTCATGACCACTCCCGCCGTGGCGCTGCTCAAATCGTTTCTGCCCGAATCCGCCCTGACCTACCTGATCGAAGAGCCCTATCGACGCCTGGTCGAGGGCCTGCCGGCCGTCGACCGCGTCCTGGCCGTCCCGGCCAAGCAGGACCGCCGGGCCTTCTTCGGCCTGCTCCGCCAAGTGCGCCGGGAGCGGTTCGACGCCGTGCTCGACTTTCACGGCGGCCCGCGGGCCTCCTGGATCACGGCCTTCTCCGGGGCCAAGCTCAAGGTCGGTTACGCCTTGCGCGGCAAGAGCTTTCTCTACGACCGCGCCGTGCCGAGGCAGCCGGAGCGCGGCGTCCGGCACAGCGCCCAGTCGCACGCCGAGCTGGTGCGCGCCCTGGGCTTCGAGTTTAACGACGCGGCGCTCCCTGCCTACCAATTGCCCGAAGCCACGGCCGAGGAAAAGACGCGGGTCGGGGCCGTCATGGCGGAATTCGGTCTGGCCGACAAAAAGTACGCCGTTCTCCACGTCGGGGCGGGCAACGCCTTCCGCGACTGGGGAAGCGAAAATCATGCGGTTCTTGCCGCGGCGCTGGCCCGCCGGCCCGATTTTAAAGTCGCTTTGATCGGGGGCCCCGGCGACCTCACCCGCCAAGAAGAAGTAATAACCGGAGCCGCGGCCGGCGGCCGCGTCGCTGGCCTGGCCGGACGGCTCAACCTGATCGAAACGCGGGCGCTTGTCGCCCGAGCCGCCCTTTTTGTCGGTCCGGACAGCGGGCCGATGCACATCGCCGCTTCGACGCCGACGCCGATCGTGGCCCTCTTCGGCCCGACCGAGATCGCTCATTTCGCGCCCTGGCGGACGGAAGGCCGGGCCATCCTGATTCAAAAGGATATGGACTGCCGGCCCTGCCCGCAGCGGGTTTGCGTCTCGGCGGATTACCGATGCCTGCGGACGATCACCCCGGCCGAAGTCGCCGCCGCCGGCGAAAAATTAATAGGGGTACAGTATACGTAAATCCCTATTTCTTTTGTTCTCCATCAACGAAAGGGCGGCTCAGATCTCGCTGGAAATCGGGATTTACGTATACTGTACCCCTATTCTTTTGTTATAATCGGTCGGTTGGAATTCCATGACTACAAACGACTTGCAACCCAAAGCCGCGGGCCGGGCGCCTCTCGAGATCGCCCTGCTGGCCGCTTCGGCCGCCGCCGTCCTCTTCTCCTTGATCTCGATCAGCCTCGTGCAGGGCTTTTGGTTCCTGGCCCTCCTCGTCTGGGCATATCTCCTCATCCGCAAAGACATCCTTTTTTCGGTCCCCGCATTCTTCTGGCCCCTTCTTCTTTATGTCTCCCTGTCGCTGGCGGCCGCGGCCGCCTCCATCGATCGCCGGGCCAGCGTGAAGGATTCGCGCGACTTGCTGATCGTGCTGCTCGTCCCGCTCGTCGTCGCCGCCTTCCGCCGCCTCTCCGACCTGAAGTTCCCACTTACGGCTCTCTTTTTGTCGGGCACGGCGGCTTCCGTCCTGGCCATCATCCAATTTGCCGGCCGGGAGCGCCCGGACCAGCGGATCAAGGGTTTCATGGGCCATTACATGACCCAGGCCGGCCTGCTCGGCCTGTTCATCGCCTTCGCCATGGCCCAAGCGCTGTTCGCCAAAGGCAAGGCCCGGCTGGCCTGGACCATCATTCTCGCTCCCTCGGGAGCAGCGCTGGTCATGACCCTGACCCGCAATGCCTGGCTGGGCGTGGGCGCAGCGGCGGTGCTGCTTCTGGGGCTCTGGAATCCCAAAGCCCTGATCGTCGCCCCGGTCCTGGCCGTTCTGCTCTATTTCGCCGGGCCGGAGATCGTCAAATCTCGAGTCCGCAGCATCTTCGATCGCCGCGACCCCTCCAATATCGCCCGCATCGAGTATGCCCGGGCCGGTCTGAAAATCATCGGGCAGAAGCCCATTTTCGGGACGGGCCCCGATACGGTCGACGAGCTTTTCCAGGATCCGGCCTACGGCCTGGGCGACTATGCCCGCCGCAGCGTCCATCTACACAACAATTACCTTCAGATCGCCGCCGAGCGCGGGATCCCCGCCCTGGCCGCCTGGCTGGCGTTTTTGGCCGTGGCCGGCGTTCATCTCCTGCGGCGATTCCGAACAGGCGGCCCTGCGATCCGCCCCCTGGCCGCCGGCGGATTGGCCGCCCTGGCCCTGCTCCTGGTGGCCGGCTTCTTTGAATACAACTTCGGCGATTCCGAGGTCGCCCAGCTCTTCCTCCTGCTGCTGGCGCTGCCCTTCGGCCCGGAGGCGGACGAGCCGTCGGCATGAGCGCCGGCCGCATCGTCCGCCGCGGGCTCATCCTGGCCGTCGTTGTCTACGCCCTCTGGCTGGGCTGGCGCGGCCTCTCTTTTCGCCGCTACGGCAGCACTAGTGAAGCGGCGGGCGCCCCGAGTGTTGTCGCGGCCGCGGACATCCCGCGCGTCTTCGAGATCGAGGGCGTCTACCACATGCACAGCCGGTTCTCGGACGGCAGCGGCACGGTCGATGCCATCGCCGCCGCGGCGGCCGAGGCCAAGCTCAATTTCGTCGTTCTGACCGACCACGGCGCGCCCAACCGCGAAGCTCTGGCCGCCGCCGGCCGCGCCGAAGGCGTGCTTGTGCTTTGCGGCACCGAGATCTCGTCCAACCGCGGGCATCTCGTCGCCCTGGGATTCGACGCGCCGGCTCGCGACTTTGACCGGGCAGCCGAGATCGCGGCCGGCGAAGCCGCCGCGCTGGGCGGTTTCACGGTCATCGCCCACCCCTATTCCAAGGTCAGCTGGTCCTGGGGCGAGTGGGCCGGCTATTCCGGGCTGGAAATTCTGAACGCGGACACCGAGGTCAAGCGCTCCCTGCCCCGCTCCCTCCTCTTCGCTCCGCTCCTGCTCCTGCGGCCGGACGCGGCCCTGCTGGCGCTCGTCACCCGGCCCGAGCGCGAGATCGCGGCCTGGGACCGCTGGGGGGCCGCCCGCTCGGTTCGAGCTTATTACGCCGCCGACGCCCACTTCGCCTACCGAACGCTTTTCCGCCTCTTCCATCTCCATGTCCTGCTCGAAGAGAGGCCGGCCGGCGGATTCGACGCCGCGCGCCGCCAGATCTTCGGCGCCCTCCATGCGGGGCGTTTCTACAACGCGATCGAGGCGGCGGCGGATGCGGACGGCTTTCGCTTTTGGGCCGTCCGTTCTGGTAGAATCACGCCCATGGGCAGTTCCGTCGCGGTCGATTCGAGCCAAAGCGGCCCGGCCCGCCTGATCGTCCGGGCGCCGTTCGGCTTCGCCCACGAGATCCGGCTGCTACGGGACGGGCGCCCGGTCGCGTCAAGCCGGGGAGCCGATCTCGTCTACGAGACGATCGAGCCGGGGGCTTACCGGGCCGAGGTCTATCTGCGGGAACGGACGCCGCTGCGGAGCGACGTCCCCTGGATCGCCTCCAATTCCATCCTTTTATTCAAGGACAAGCCATGATCACCTGCGATACCGCCAAGCTGCGGCGCCTGGTCCGGAAGTTCAAGGACCGGCGCGTACTCGTTCTGGGCGACCTGATGCTGGATAAGTACATCTGGGGCACGGTTTCGCGCATCTCGCCCGAGGCCCCGGTCCCGGTGGTCGAAGTCCTGCGCAGCACCCAAGCCCTGGGCGGAGCGGGCAACGTCGAGCGCAACCTGGCCGGGCTGGGCGCCTCGCCCGTCCTGGTCGGGCTCGTCGGCGACGACGCCGAAGGCGTCTGGATCAAGCGCAACGCGGCCGAAACGCGCGGCATCCTAGTCGACCGCACCCGGCCGACCACCGTCAAGACCCGGATCATCGCCCATCACCAGCAGGTCGTCCGGGTGGATCAGGAGCGTAAAAAGCCCGTCCCGGCCGAGATCGAAGCCCGGATTCTGGCTTTCATCGAAAAGGACGAGCCCGAGGGGATCATCGTCTCGGACTACAACAAGGGCATCGTCACCCGGACGCTCATGGAGCGGGTCCTGCCCCTGGCCAAGGCCCGGCGCATCCCCGTCTTCGTCGACCCCAAGGTCGAGAACTTCGCCATCTATTCGCCGATCACGTTCATCTCGCCCAACCACCACGAGGCCGCCAAGGTCGTCCGGCACGCCTGCCTGACCGACGCCGAGGTCGAGCGGGCCGGGCGCGAGATCATGAGCCTGATCGAGACGCTCTACCTGATCATCAAGCGGGGCGAGCAGGGCATGTCGCTGTTCGAGCGGAACAAGAAGCCGATCCACATCCCGACCATCGCCCGCGAAGTGTTCGACGTGACGGGCGCCGGGGACACGGTCATCGCCGCCGCCGCCCTGGCGGTGCTGGGCGGGGCCTCGATCCTGGAGGCCGCGGTCATCGCCAACGCCGCGGCCGGTGTGGTCGTCGGCAAAATCGGCACGGCGACCTGCTCTCCCGAGGAGCTCATCGAGTCCCTCAACCGCTACAATTAGGGGTCAGGTCTTAAGATATAAGTTTTCTCAAGCAATTTTTTGCTTTTTTTGACAATTTCCGCCAATAATCCTAGAAACCTTATAACTTAAGACCTGACCCCTATTATTAAAGCGGGATGATCTCCGCTTCATGGGCCGCGGGATCGTAAAGAGCGATTGTCCTCTTTTTGGTCACCCAACCGCCCGTCTCCCCCGGGTTGATGATGACCGTCCCGCCCGACCGCCGGACCTCCGCCCGATGCGTATGGCCGTAAACGACGACATCGTATCCCCTGTTGGCGATATATTGAGCCACCGAAACATCCAGATGGGCGACCAAGATCTTGCGCCCACCGTGTTCCAAGACGAGCGGAGCCTCCCGGATCGACCCGAACGGCTGTAAAGCCTTGCGCAACCCCGTTTTTTCCCCATCGCAATTGCCGAAAACGGCCCTCACCGGGCATCCGGCGTCCTCCAGTTCCTTGGCCGCGAAGGGAGCCACGAAATCGCCGGCATGGATGAGCAGGTCGCAACCGGCGGCCCGAATCAGGCGGACGGCATCCCTGATGGCGTTCAGATTGTCGTGGGAGTCGGATAAAATCCCAATCACATCCGGATTATACCCTCCGGGCCGATTTAAGCGAAGCTTCAATATAGGCCTTCTTTTTCTCGGGCTCGGAATATAAAGGGCCAAACCCATCGGCGAGGGAGCGGGCACGGTTCCCTGCCCTTGGCAGGGAGAGCGACCGAGCCGGCCGGAACGAACACCCTCGCTGGGGGTGTGAGTGTGTTTGGCCCTTTGTATTCCGTGCCCCCCTCTTTTTTCTTGACCTCCAGGGGCGTTTTCATTAGACTATACGCGCTTTAAAGCGTTGATAAACAGGCGCGTAGCTCAGTGGGAGAGCGCTTCCCTGACACGGAAGAGGTCGTGGGTTCAATCCCCTCCGCGCCTACCACTCACGCCGCGAGTAAGCGAAACGGCTTGAATAAAATGCATCGCCTCACGTTTTCCGCGACACCGGCCGCATTCATTTGATGGCCGGACCGGATTTTTCCTGGGAAGAAGGGGTCCAGTGACCGGCTTTATTCGAGAGGCAGGCCTTTTTGCCCTCCGGGCGGACCGAAAACGAAGGACATGGACAGCACGATGAACGATGACAAGACAGCCCACGGAAGCGCCGGCCCCGCGGCCGCGGGGGACGCCCTCGAAACCCTGCGCCACAGCGCCGCGCACCTCCTGGCCCACGCCGTCCTGGATCTCTTCCCCGGCACCCAGGCGGGCATCGGCCCGGCCGTCGAGAACGGCTTCTACTACGACTTCCTGCGGGCCGAGCCCTTCTCCTCCGACGACTTGGCCGCCATCGAAGCCCGGATGCGGGAGCTGGCCGAGGCGAATGTCCCCATCGTCCGCCGCGAGATGCCCAAGGCAGAGGCCGTCCGCCTGTTCACCGAGCGGGGCCAGGCCCTCAAGGTCGAGCTGATCCAAGAGAAAGGCGGCGATATCGTCTCCACCTACGGCCAGGAGGGCTTCCTCGATTTCTGCCTGGGTCCGCACGTCGCCTCGACCGGCCTGCTCAAGCACTTCAAGCTGACCTCGGTCTCCGGCGCCTACTGGAAAGGCGACGAGCGCAACGTCCAGATGCAGCGCATCTACGGCACCGCCTTTCCGACCGCGAAGGAGCTGTCCGACTATCTAACCCTCCTCGAGGAAGCCAAGAAGCGCGACCACCGCCGCCTCGGCCCCGAGCTGGACCTGTTCTCCACCAGCGAGGATCTCGGCAGCGGCCTGATCCTGTGGCACCCCAAAGGCGCCCGCATCCGGGCCATCATCGAGCAGTACTGGCGCGAGCGCCACTGGGCCGGCGGCTACGACGTCCTCTACACCCCGCATATCGCCCGCGAGATCCTGTTCCAAACCTCGGGCCATCTGGATTTCTATAAAGACGGCATGTATTCGCCCATGGACATCGACGGGCAGAACTACTACATGAAGCCGATGAACTGCCCGCTCCACATCCAGATCTACAAATCGCGGATGCGCTCCTACCGCGACCTGCCGCTGCGCTGGGCCGAGCTGGGCACCGTCTACCGCTACGAGCGGAGCGGCACCCTGCACGGCCTGCTCCGGGTTCGGGGATTCACCCAGGATGACGCCCACATCTTCTGCACGCCCGACCAGATCGAGGCCGAGATCCTGCGCGTCCTGGACTTCTCCCTGAGCATTCTGGCCGACTTCGGGTTCGTCGAGAACAAGATCGAGCTATCCGTCCGCGACCCGCACAACCTGGCCAAATACTGCGGCAGCGACGACCGCTGGTGCCGGGCCGAGGCCTCGCTGGTCAAGGCTCTGGAGACCCGGGGCCTCCCCTACGAGCGAATGGAGGGCGAGGCGGTCTTCTACGGCCCCAAGATCGACATCAAGGTCAAGGACGCCCTCGGCCGCCACTGGCAGTGCACCACCATCCAGTTCGACTTCAACATGTCGGCCCGCTTCGGCATGACCTACATCGGCGAGGACGGCAAGGAGCACCAGCCCTACATGGTCCACCGGGCCCTAATGGGCTCGCTGGAGCGCTTCTTCGGCATCCTCATCGAGCACTACAACGGCAACTTCCCGCTCTGGCTGGCCCCCGTGCAGATCGAGATCATCCCGATCGCCGAGCGCCACGGCGAGTACGCCGAACAGCTGGCCGCCCGCTGCCTGGCGGCGGGCCTGCGCCCCCACGCCGACCTGCGGCGGGAGAAGCTCAATTACAAGATCCGCGACGCCGAGCACCACAAGGTGCCCATCCTGCTTATCTGCGGCGACAAGGAAGCCGCCGCCGGCACGGCCTCGCTGCGCGTCCACGGGCAGGGCGACAAGGGCGGCGTCGAGATCGAATCCCTGTTCGCCCGCCTCAAGACCCTGATCGATTCGCGGTCCCTGACCGTCAATCTATAAATTATGTGAATTTCCGAAGGAGGAGCCCCCATTTACCGCAGACACCCGTTTCCGCCCCCGACCAAGCAGCGGCCGCACCGGACCAACGAGATGATCCGGAACCCCGAGATCCGCGTGCTCGACGACGAGAAAAAGCCGCTGGGAGTCATGTCCGGCCCCGATGCTCTCGCCCTCGCGCGCCAGCGCGGAATGGACCTGGTCGAAATCGCCCCGACCGCCAATCCGCCCGTGTGCCGGATCATGGACTACGGCAAATTCTTGTACGAGCTCCACAAGAAGGAGCACGAAGCCAAGAAGAACCAGAAGCAGGTCCAGATCAAGGAGATCAAGTTCCGGCCCAAAATCTCGGTCCACGACTACACCTTCAAGCTGAACCACGTCAAACGGTTCCTCGACGAAGGCAACAAGGTCAAGATCACGGTCATGCTGCGGGGCCGGGAAAAGTCCCGTCCCGAGCTCGGCCAGCAGGTCCTGGACAAGGTCACGATCGACGTCGACGGGCTGGGCAAGCTGGACGGAGGCCCGCGGAGATTGGACTGGGCCGTGTCGGCCCTCCTCGTACCCACGAAAATAGGAGGCAAAGATGCCAAAGTTAAAAACCCACAAGGGAGCCAGCAAGAGGTTCCAGGTGACCGCCCGCAAGAAGGTGGTCCACAAGAAGGCCAATAAAGGCCACATCTTGACCAAGAAAGAGTCCAAGCGCAAGCGCGGGCTCGGCCAGAAGGCGGTGGTCAGCAAAGCCGACCGCGCCGTGATCAAGAAATTTCTGCCTTACGAATTCTGAGGGAGAACGATTATGCCGAGAGTCAAACGCGGACCGAAGAGAAAGAACAGCCGCATCAAAACGCTCCAGCTGGCCAAGGGCTTCTGGGGCGCCCGCAGCTCGAACAAGCGCACCGCCATGGAAGCGGTGGAGCACGCCCTGCAGTACGCCTACCGCGATCGGCGGACCCGCAAGCGCGACTTCCGCCGGCTCTGGATCATCCGGGTCAAGGCCGCCGCCATCCTCAACGGGGTGACCTACAGCCGGTTCATCAACGGACTGAAGAAGCTGCAGATCGAGCTGGACCGCAAAGTCCTGGCCGAGCTGGCCGTGAACGCGCCCGAGGCCTTCGGGCGCATCGCCGCGAAAGCCAAAGATGCCGTCGCCCAGCCTTGACGAGCTGAAGGCCCGGATCGACGCCCACCGCCTCCGGCTGCAGGAGGCTCTGGACGAAGTCCGGGACCCTCGCTCGTTGGAGGAGCTCCGCAACGAGCTCCTCAGCCGCAAGCGCGGCGTCGTCACGCTTCTTTTCGAGGACCTCAAGTCGGTCGCGGCTGAGGACAAGCGCGAAGCCGGCCGTCTGGTCAACGCCCTCAAAGCCGAGGCCCAGTCGGTCCTCGACGCCCTGGAGGCCCGGGTGGCGACGGCCGGGACCGCGGACGCCGTCGTCGCCGCCGTCCCGGACCCGACCCTGCCGGGCGAGCGCCGGCCCTACGGAGCCGCCCATCCCCTGCGCCTCTTCCAGCGGGAGATCGAAAAAATCTTCCTGGACATGGGCTTCGCCATCGAGGACGGGCCGGAGATCGAGACCGACTTCTACAACTTCGGGGCTCTTAACTTTCCGCCCAACCACCCGGCCCGGGATAACGTGGACACGCTCTACATCTCCGACGATCTGATGCTGCGGACCCACACCTCGCCGGTCCAGATCCGGGTCATGGAGAAGAGGAAGCCCCCCATCCGGATCATCATCCCGGGCAAGGTCTTCCGCAAGGAGACTCCGGACCCGACCCACGCCCCGATGTTCCTCCAAATGGAGGGCCTCGTCGTGGACGAAGGCGTCACCTTCGCCCATCTCAAGGGCACCCTGGAGTACGTCCTCAAGCGGCTGTTCGGCGAGAAAACCAAGGTCCGCTTCCGGCCCAGTTTCTTCCCCTTCACCGAGCCTTCGGCCGAAGTCGACATCGAATGCCTGCAGTGCGGCCAGAAGGACCCGGCCTGCCGGGTCTGCGGCGGCACGGGCTGGAAGGAGATCCTGGGTGCGGGTCTGGTCGACCCGCAGGTCTTCAAGAACGTCAATATCGACCCCGAGCGGTACTCGGGCTGGGCCTTCGGCATGGGCATCGAACGCCTGGCCATGTTTTCCATGGGTGTCCCCGACGTCCGCTTCTTCTACGAAAACGACCTTCGCTTCAATAGGCAGTTCACCCTCCGATGAAGATCAGTCTGGATTGGCTCAAGGACTTCGTCGACGTCGACATCCCGCTCAAGGCCCTCATCGACCGGATGACCATGATCGGCCTCATCCCCGAGGAGTGGGAGGAAAAGGACGGCGACGTGATCCTGGACGTCGAGACCTACGCCAACCGTCCCGACACCCTGGGGCACCTGGGCATGGCCCGCGAGGTCGCAGCCATGCTCGGAAGACCGCTCAAGGAAAAGACTTGGCCGATGGCCGAGCTCCCCGTCCGAACGGCCGAGCTGGTCGACGTCCAGATCCTGGACGACGACCTCTGCCCCCGCTACTGCGGGCTGGTGGTCCGCGGCGTCAAGATCGGGCCCTCGCCCGAGTGGCTCCGCAAGCGGGTCGCGGCCATGGGGCTCAACCCGGTCAACAACGTCGTCGACGTGACCAACTACGTCCTCTTCGCCACCGGCCAGCCCATCCACGCCTTCGACCTGGCCCGGGTGGCCGGCCCCCGCATCCTCGTCCGCCGGGCCAAGAAGGGCGAGCGCCTGACGCTTCTGGACGGCCGCGAAGTCGCCCTCTCGCCCGACATGCTCGTCATCGCCGACGAAAAGAAAGCCTCGGCCGTGGCCGGCGTCATGGGCGGGCTCGACTCCGGCGTCTTCGACACGACGACCGACATCTTCATCGAGAGCGCCTGCTTCGAGCCCGGCTCGATCCGCCGCACCCGGCGGGCCTTGGAGGTCCTCACCGACGCCTCCTACCGGTTCGAGCGGGGCGCCGACGTCGGCTTCGCCCCCCAAGCCGCGCTGATGGCCGCCTCGCTCATGACCGAGTTCGGAGGCCGGGCCAGCAAGGACCTCATCGACGTCTATCCCCGCCCGCGCAAGACGCGCGAGATCACCCTGCGGGCCCGCCGCACGTCCGACCTGCTGGGGGTCGAGGTGCCGCCGGATTTCATCGAGAAGACGCTGACCGACCTCGGCTTCGGCCTGCGGCACCGCTCCGCCGGCGCCTGGATGGTCCTCGTCCCCTCGCACCGGGTCGATATCGAGCGCGAGGCCGATCTGATCGAAGAGATCGCCCGCTTCTTCGGCTACGAAAAGATTCCGGTCGTCCTGCCGCCTCTCTTAGTCCTGGAGCCGGTCCCGACTCCCGAGCCGAAGATGCGCCGCCTGACCGATCGCCTCTTCCACTACGGCTTCGACGAGGCCATCAACCCCAGCTTCGCCGACCCCGAGCGCGACGCAAGGCTGGGATCCGGCAAGACGGCCGTGGCCATCCGCAATCCGCTCTCGGCCCGAGCCGCCATCCTGCGGACGAGCCTTCTCGGCGGGCTGCTGGAGAACGCCGCCTGGAACCTCAACCGCGGCCTGGAGAGCGTCCACATCTTCGAGACGGGCAACGTCTACCGCTGGGCCGGTGACGCGGCTACCGCCGAAGACCTGACCCTGGGCTTGCTCTCGACCGGCCCCCTGGGCTCGGCCCACTGGAAAACCCCGCCCGTCGAGACCGACCTCTTCCACATCAAGGGGGCGGTCGAATCGGTCCTGGAATCGCTGCGCTACGAAACCACGGGCTTCGTCGCCCGGCCCCACCCCGTCTGCGACGGGGAGGAATCCTTGGCTCTCCTAGTCAAAGGCGAGCCGGTGGGGTGGCTGGGCCGCCTGGCCTCGGGCCTCCTCGCCGCCTACGGCCTTAAAGGCCCGGTTTTCGCGGCCGAGATCGACCTCGGCCGGCTGTTCAAGATCAAGCCGCGGCCGTTCGAGTTCGTCCCCCTGCCCAAGTACCAGGCCGTCGTCCGCGACCTGTCGTTCTGGGTCGGACGGGAGGTCGCCTTCGCCGAGATTCGGCAAGCCGCGGCCAAGCTCGACGTCGCGCACCTCGAAAGCTTCGACCTCATCGACCGCTACGCCGGGCCCAATGCCCCCGACGGGCAAGTCGGGCTGTCGCTGCGATTTTCGTACCGCAACCCCAAGGCCACTCTGACGGCCGAAGACGTCGACAAGTCCGAGCAGAAGGTCGTCAAGGCCCTCAAGGCGGCCTTCGGGATCCGGCTCCGGGAAGGAGGAGCATCATGACCACCGAGCTCGAGCGCCTGAAAGTGCTGGAGGCCAAGATCGGCCACGTCGTCGAGTTCATCAACCGCCTCAGCTCCGAGAACGAAAAGCTCAAGGCCCAGGTCAAGGACCTGCGGGCCGAGAAGAAGGATATGGAGGACCTGGCCAAGCGCGCCGCCAGGCTTGACGAAGAAGCGAAAAGATACGAAAATGAAAGGGAGACGTTGAAGGGACGCATTGACGCCATCATCGCCCAAATCGACAAACTGGGACTCTGATGGATAAGGTTCTGGATATTGAAATCTTTGGCCGAATGTACAAGATTCGGGTCAAAGGCGAAGAGGATGAAGACTACGTCGGCCGCCTGACGTCCTACGTTGATCAAAAGATGCATGAGATTGCCGTGAAATCCCGCTCCTCCGATCCCCTGAAGATCGCCGTCCTGGCGCTGATGAATATCGCCGACGAATGTTTCGCCAGCCGGAAAGAGCTCGATCAACTGGACGCCGTGCTCGGCCAGATGGAATCCGAAATCGATCGGGTGGAGGGCAGCCTCGCCCCCGACGGCGCCTACCGCGGTTTGGATAAAACCGCGCCGTAATCCGCGCCGCCTCTCTTCGCCTTGACCTCGGAAGGAGGTTAGGGACCATGTTCAAGGATCCGATCGCCATCGGACTATTGGCCGCGCTCGTCATCCTCGCGGCCGCCGTTCTCTTCATCCTGATCAAAAAAAGCTCCGGCGCCAAGGGCCTGCTGAAAGCCGGACAGGAAGCCAAATCCGTCGTCGACAAGGCCGGCCAGGAGGCCGAACGCATCGTCAAGGACGCCCAGGAAAAGGGCCGCCAGAAGCTGTCCGGGGCCGACGCCGAGTTCGAGCGCCTGACCCAGGACAGGAAGCGCAAGCTGACCGACATGGAGCGCCGGCTCATCCACAAGGAAGAGACGCTCGACCGCAAGTATCGCGGCGTCGACCAGCGCGAGCGGGAGCTGTCGGGCAAGGAAAAGCGCCTTCTGCAGAAGGAGAAGGAGATCGAGACCGAGGAAGCCAAGGTCGCCGAGATGACCAAGGCCCAGATCGCCGAGCTGGAGCGCATTTCCGGGCTGACCCAGGAAGAGGCCAAAGGCCAGATCATCAAGAAGATCGAGGACGAGGCGCGGCTCGAGTCCGTGCAGGTCGTCAAGCGGATCGAGGAAGAGACCCGGTCCAAGAGCCGGATTCTGGCGGCCGAGATCATCAGCGGCGCCATCCAGCGCTCGGCGGCCGAGCACGTGGTCGAATCGACCGTCTCGGTCGTGGACCTGCCCAGCGACGACATGAAGGGCCGCATCATCGGCCGCGAGGGGCGCAACATTCGGGCTTTGGAGATGGCCACCGGGGTCGACATCATCGTCGACGATACGCCCGAGGCGGTTATTCTCTCGAGCTTCGATCCGATTCGCCGCGAGGCCGCCCGGCTGGCCATCCAGCGGCTGGTCCTGGACGGGCGCATCCACCCGGCCCGGATCGAGGAGGTCGTGGAGAACGTCAAGGCCGAGCTCGAGGAGACGATCCGCCAGGAAGGCGAGTCGGCCGCCTACGAGCTGCGGGTCCAGAATGTCCACCCCGAGCTGATCAAGATGCTGGGCCGGCTGCGCTACCGCACCAGCTACGGCCAGAACGTCCTCCAGCACAGCAAGGAGGTCGCCTTTCTGTCGGCGGCCATGGCCACGGAGCTGGGGCTCGATACCCAGACCGCGCTGCGAGCGGGGCTGCTGCACGACATCGGCAAGGCCGTGGACAGGGACGTCGAGGGCACCCACACCGAGCTCAGCGTCGAGCTCTGCCGCAAGTACGGCGAGAAGGAGGCCGTCGTGGCCGCCATCGCCTCGCACCATCGGGACGTCGACTTCCCCTCCATCGAAGCGGTCCTGGTCCAGTCGGCCGACACCCTGTCGGCCGCCCGGCCGGGGGCGCGGCGAGAGCTGCTGGAGACCTACATCAAGCGGCTCGAAAAGCTCGAGGGCCTGGCCAAGACCTTCGACGGGGTGGCCAAGGCTTTCGCCCTGCAGGCGGGCCGCGAGATCCGGATCATGGTCGACGCCGGCAAGGTGGCCGACGACCGGGCCGCGCTGATCGCCAAGGATATCGCCACCAAGATCAAGAACGAGCTCGACTATCCCGGCCAGATCAAAGTCACCGTGATCCGCGAGATGCGGGCGGTCGAATATGCCCGATAAAACCGGGGTCCTATTCGTCGGGGACATCATCGGCCGGCCGGGCCGCAACGCCCTGCGCGCCGCCCTGCCCGGGCTGCGCGAGAAGTACCGCCCCCACTTCGTCGTGGCCAACGGCGAGAACGCGGCGGGCGGCGCAGGCATGACCACGGAAATCGGCCGCGACCTTTTCGCCGTCCTCGACGTCCTGACCTCGGGCAACCATATCTGGGACAAGAAGGAAGGTATCGCCTTCATGGAGAACGAGCCGCGGCTGCTGCGGCCGGCCAACTACCCGCCGGGAAACCCCGGGCGGGGCACGACGGTGGCGACGGGGGCGGGCGGACGGAAGCTGGGTGTGCTGAGCCTGCAGGGGCGGGTCTTCATGGAGGCGCTGGACTGCCCGTTCCGGACGGCCGACGCCGCGGTCGAGGCGTTGCGGCGCGAGACGCCGTGCATCCTCGTCGACCTGCACGCCGAAGCGACTTCGGAGAAGCAAGCCATGGGCTGGTACCTGGACGGGCGGGTCTCGGCCGTCGTCGGCACCCACACCCACGTGCCCACGGCCGACGAGCGGGTGCTGCCGGGCGGCACGGCCTATATCACGGACGCCGGCATGGCCGGCAGCCGGGACGCGGTCATCGGCATCCAGAAGGAGCAGGCCATCGAGAAGTTCCTGCTGGCGCGGCCGGTCCGGTTCGAGCCGGCCAAGGACAACCTGTTCTTGTCGGCGGTCTATATCGAGATCGACTCGGATTCGGGCCGGGCTTTGTCCATCACCCGCGAATTGATCATCATTAACTAAAATAGGGGTCAGGTCTTAAGATATAAGTTTCGAAGAGATTGTTCTCTCTTAACGTCAACGATCGTTGGCAGAAAACTTATATCTTAAGACCTGACCCCTTTACGATGAACCAGGGGTTGGTCAAAGCGGGCTTGTTGTAAACCAGGGGGGTGCCGTCCGTAGCCGATAAAACCCGCGCGCCCGAGGCCTCGGCCACGGCCTGACCCGCGGCGGTATCCCACTCCATAGTCGGCGCGAACCGGGGATAGATGTCGGCCGAACCCTCCGCCACCAGCGCCAATTTGAGCGAACTGCCGCTCGAGGCCAGGATCAGATCACCGTGTTCGGAGCGCAGTGCCTCGATATAAGCCTCGGTCTCGGGGCTGCGATGGCTGCGGCTGGCCACGACCGTAAATGGCCGCGCTTCCGATTCAAACGGAAGCCGGATGGCCAGGCGGATAAACCGTTCGACGGGATTCCCCCCCGGCGAAACCATGGCCCGCAGGATGGCCCTGTCGGCCGCAAGTTTGAATCCGCCCAGCTTCTCCTCGCCCAGATAAAGGACGTCCGCGGCCGGGGCGTAGATCACCCCGAAAACAGGCCGCCCTTCCCGGACCAGGGCGATGTTGACGGTGAATTCGCCGTTCCGCTTGATGAATTCCTTGGTCCCATCGAGGGGATCCACAATCCAGAGCAGCGGCCACCCGCGGCGCTCTGCGTAGGGGATATCGCGGCCTTCCTCGCTGAGGATGGGCACGCCCGCGGGGAGGAGAATCTCGGTTATGCGGGCATGGGCCCGTCGATCCGCCTCGGTCAGGGGGGAGCGGTCATCCTTGTGTTCGACCGCGAATTCCCCACCATAGACAGCCATGATCTCGTCGCCCGCGGCGACGGCGGCCCGCAGGGCCAGGGCAATGCGCGTCATCGAGTCCATCGGCTTCATTTTAACAAACAATAGGGGTCAGGTCTTAAGATATAAGTTTTCTCAACTGAAACATTAGATATCTCATATCTTAAGACCTGACCCCTACCTTCTCGGGACGACGAAATGAAATTCTTGCGGTATAATACCGTTGATTAAGACCTCGGATCTTGGCATGAAGGAAGAGAACGCCCCCCCTCTCGGCCGCGACGTCGTCCGCCCCGGCACGCTCGTCGTCAAAGACAAGATCTACTCGGTCACCGAGCTGACCTCGGTCATCAAGATCGCCCTCGAGACCGCCTTCCCCCAGGTCTGGGTCGAAGGCGAAGTCTCCAACTCCCGCAAATACGGTTCGGGCCACATCTACCTGACCCTCAAAGACGCGGGCAGCTCCATCCCGGCCGTCATCTGGCGGGGCGACGCCGCCCGGCTCAAGTTCGAGATCAAGGACGGCCAGCAGTTCGTCTGCCGCGGCAAGATCGACGTCTATCCGCCGCGCGGCGCCTATCAATTGATCATCGACCGGGTTGAGCCCAAGGGCAAGGGCGCCCTTCAGCTGGCCTTCGAACAGCTCAAGGAGAAGCTCAAGGCCGAAGGCCTGTTCGACCCGGCCCGCAAGCGCAAGCTCCCGCTCCGGCCCAAGCGCATCGGGATTGTGACTTCGCCCACCGGGGCGGCCATCGTCGACATCCTGCGGACCCTGGATCGCCGCTCGGCCAAGCTCCATGTTCTGATCTATCCGGCTCGGGTCCAGGGCGATGGCGCGGCCGACGATATCGTGGCCGGGATCGAGACGCTCGGCGCCATGCCCGGCCTCGACGTGCTTATCGTCGGCCGGGGCGGCGGCTCGATCGAGGATCTCTGGTCGTTCAACGAGGAGCGAGTCGCCCGCGCCATCGCCGCCTCGCCCATCCCGGTCATCTCGGCCGTCGGGCACGAGGTCGACTTCACCATCGCCGACTTCGTGGCCGACATCCGGGCCTCGACCCCCACGGCCGCGGCCGAGCTGGTCGTGGCGACCGAGGAGGCCTTCGCCGATCGGATCGCCAACCTGGAGCGCCGGGCCGGGCAAAGCCTGCGCTTCTCCGTACAGGAGCGGCGCCACGAGCTGACCGCTCTGGCCCAGCATCGCGCCTTCCAGGGCTTCCGTCTCCTCCTGCGCGGGCTGGAGCAAGGCGTTGACGACCTGGAAGGGCGAGCCTGGGAGGCGATCCGCAGCCGCCAGCGCCAGATCGCCGAAGCCCGCTCCCGCGCCGTGCTGGGGGAAGAGCGGATGGCATCCGTGCTGCGGGCCCGCCTGCGGGACGGCTCGTCGCGGGCCGCCCTGGTCGAGCAGCGGATCGCCTCGGTCTTCCGGGCCCGTCTGGCCGCCTGGCGGGGAGATTGGGAGACTCTGGCCGCCGGCCTGCACGCCCAAAGCCCCCTGGCGGTCCTGAAGAAGGGCTACACCCTGGTTTGGGGCCGCGAAAGCGCCGCGCCGGAAGCCGCCCGCCGCCCGATCATCAGCGTCGCGGACGTTAAGGCCGGCAATCAAGTCGCCGTGTCGTTCTTTAAGGGCGAGTTCACCGCCGT